>JAJRTN010000023.1 GCA_024278275.1 Candidatus Hydrogenedentota bacterium | reverse complement strand
CCAGTTCAAGAACCCAACGGCGGTCCAACTCCTTGCGACTCATCAACAAATGTCCTTCCATGCGAACCCTCCGGTTGAAAGGCTCCAATTGTGACATTTCTAATGAGTCCAATATGTGACATTATCAAAGAGTCGCGACAATTTGATTCCAATTTACTGGACATATTCTATTATTTGATGTAATATATTTAATTAGCCTCTTTACTCTTTCCCCTTTTGGGGATAGTAGTGGGATCGGCGTTATTTTATCATTCTTAATTCGATTCGTCAATTCTTTCTGATAATTATCTGATAATATCTCTCTAAGAATTTTACATTTAATAAGCTGGTGCTTGAAAGCAAAAACTACTATTTTATTAATACAGTCATTGCTGTCATTGGGTTTATAATCATAATCGGATCTAAAATCATAATCAAACCATAAATAATTCAATAGCGTATTATTCTTTTTTATATTTTTTAATTTTCTTGGCAAATACTCACCCAGCATTCCTGTATATTCAGGCATCAAACCAATTATTTCATTTTCAACTTGTTTTTGTTTGATAATGTCAAGTTCTACTGGTACAGTTAATATTGTATATATTTTAGATGATATTCTTCCACTTTTATTAACAAGTTTTGGGATCACCCTTTTCTTTGAAATCCGATAGCTGCAATGTGAGAACCTTCGGCTCCATAGAAAATTTATGAGTAGCGATTTAAATTCACTATAAAGTCCATGATGGCCCAACCTAGTAGAAGCGCAATGCACCAGCTCATCTGTCAATACAATAAAAAACAAAGAAACAACGAAAATGGCTCTTCCTTCCTGTGGAATCTTCTTAATATTGTAAACATATTGTTTGCTATTAATATCGAAATATGACGATTGACATGAATCTATAAACAAATTTAAATGATAAGGAAATTCTCTTGTTAAATATCTACAAAACCTAGATTTTCTCATTGTTAGCTTTCTGAAGTTTTATCAGCACGATTACGTGCCATTGAACCGCATCCGGTTCCCCGGACACACGTTTGCGGGACCACCCCGCGGTTTTCCGGATGCGTTTTTTGAGGCATAGCAGGTCTATCATCCAATGAGGTTGTGAGGGTGGACGAGGCGCCGTGTTTGACGCCCCGCCCACTCATCGTCTGATGAGTCTGTCCGAGGTATCCCTTGATGGGTTGCTCGCCAGCAGAGCCCATCTCCGTTTTCCCCGGCAGGGTCCAGTGTAACATGCTCAAGCAGCCTTCGCCGGTGTATTCAGGACGCGCATCTCGTGAGGTGTCCGAAAGCCGTTTTTTTCGACGCGCCACTCTTGGTTGTATTGGGGGAATAAAGGGGACAGTAACCAATTTTAGTGAGCTTCTTGGGCATGTGTGTTCTATTTGCCGAAGCCTTCTCTTGATCTTGACTTTGCTCAGCCACAGCTCCAGCCTATCACATCACCCCGGACAACATAATACATGGAAAAGGCCGCGCGTTGACATGACGGCCTTCGGGGGGGGAGTATATGCACGGTCATGCCGCTGCCGTCGGGTCGTCCCCTCACCAAGGCAGGGGTTGACGGGCTGAGCCCCGCCCTGCCGGGAGAGATGTTTCCGTGAAAAAAACGATGCTTCCCATCACGCCGAAGCTGTACGAGTGGTCGTCCAATCCGGGGGACGTGAAGAAACTGGGCGCGCATCGCGCCGCGCGGCTGGTCTTCGATCTCCTGTTGATCGACCGTTTCGAGCACGCCCTCCTGGAGCTCAAGCGGGCGGACTGCGTGTGGGGGCCGGTGCATACGAGCGTGGGGCAGGAGGCCACCGCCGCGGCCACCACGCTGGCGCTGCAAGGGGGGGACAAGGTGGCGGGCACCCACCGGTCGCACCACAATTTCCTGACCAAGGTCATGCGGCACTTCGTGCCCGCCGCGTGGAATCCCGCGAAGGATGCCCTGCCGGACACGGGCCGCGAAGCGATACGCCGGTCGCTGGCGGAGATCATGGGGCTGGCCGACGGCTACTGCGGCGGACGCGGCGGGTCCATGCACCTGCGCTGTCCCGAGGCGGGGTTCCTGGGATCGAACGCCATCGTGGCGGGCGGCATCCCCCTGGCCACCGGCGCCGCCTTCGCGGAGAAACGCCTGGGCACGGGGAATATCGTGGTGAGCTTCTTCAGCGACGGCGCGGTGAACCAGGGGGCGTTCCACGAGGCGTGCAATTTCGCCGCCACCTGGGATCTGCCCATCCTCTTCTTTATTGAAAACAACTTCTATTCCGTGGCCACCCACACCGATTCGGTGTGCGCCGTGAGTGTTCTCGCCCAGCGCGCCCTGGCCTATAACATGGACGGCCATGTCGTGGACGGAGGCGATCCGGTGGCCATGTACGAAACCGTGAAAAAAGCGGCCAAGGGTCTTCGGGCGGGCGGACGTCCCTGCTTTATCGAGGCCCGTTGCTACCGGCGCTACCATCACGCCGGAGACCAGCCGGGCAGTGCGTTCAAGTACCGCGACAAGGAAGAGGAGCGGCGCTGGGCCAAACGGGAGGCGACCCGCCGGTTTCCCTTGCAGGCCATCGCGGCGGGGCTGCTCACGGAGGCGGACGTTGCCCGCATCACGGCATCGGCCGAGGAAGGGGTGCGGGCGGCGGTCGAGGCCTGTACCGTGCCCGGTCCGCCCCGGACGATTCGCCCCGAATTGTGGCCGGACAAGGATTCTCTCACCGTGGGGCTTCGCAGCGACGGCGCGGAATGGAAAGGAATCACCTTCTCCGAAGGGGAGGACTTTTCGGACTTCACGGACATGAAGTACGGCAACGCCATAGCCGCCGTGACGGGGCGCTGGCTGGAGAAGAAGCCCGAAAGCTTCGTACTGGGCGAAGAGGTGGCCAACTTCGGCGGCGGCGCTTACGGCGCGACCCGGGGCCTTCCGGCGCGTTACCCGGATCGCGTGTTGAATACGCCCATCTCCGAGGCCGGCATCGTGGGCCTGGCCCTCGGCGCGGCCATGAACGGGATGCGGCCCGTGGCGGAAATCATGTTTCCCGATTTCGCCCTCGTCGCGGCGGACCAGCTTTTCAGCCAGGTGGCGAAGGCCCGTCACATGTACGGCAACACCACCCAATTGCCGCTGGTGATTCGCACGCGCATCGCCATCGGTTGCGGCTACGGCGGCCAGCACTCCATGGACCCCGTCGGGCTGTACGCCCTGTTTCCCGGCCTTCGCGTCGTCGCCCCGTCGGATGCCTTCGACTACATCGGCCTCTTCAACGCGGCCATGCAGAGCCTGGATCCCGTGGTTTTCCTGGAGCACCACAGCCTCTACGACGAAACGGCGCCCGTGCCGAAGGACAACCTCGACTACTTCATCCCCTTTGGAAAGGCGCGGTACCGGTCGCGGGGCGACCGGGTGAGCGTCGTGGCCTATGGCGCCATGGCGGGCCGTTGCGCCCGCCTGGTTCCCGCCTGGGAGGGCGCGGGCGTATCGGTCGAGGTCATCGACCTGCGCACCGTCGATATGCCCGGCCTCGACCTGGAAACCATCGGCGCCTCCGTGAAGAAGACCGGGGCCGTGGTCATTGCCGAGGAAGCGGCGGGCAGCATGGCCCTCGGTCCGCGCATCGCCGCGCGCATCCAGGAAGACTACTTTGATTACCTCGACGGCCCCGTCGCCTGTCTCACGTCGGCCGACGTGCCCAACCCGGTGTCGCGGGTGCTGGAGGCGGCAGCCCTGTTGGACGATGATACGATCACGGAGACCGTCACGGCGGTCGCCCATCGCCGCTGGAAATAACGCGCCTTTGCGCCGAATCAGGGAGAATAGATCATGACTGTCACGGGAAAAGCCCACGAAGCGATTTGTCTCAACTACATTGACGGGGAATGGGTACCCTCGGAAAGCGGCGAGACCTTCGAGCAGCGCAATCCGGCCGACACGGAGGATCTGACGGGGCATTTCCAGGCCGGCACGCCCGCCGACACGTACCGGGCCATCGCCGCCGCGGAGAAGGCTTTCCATACGTGGCACCGCGTGCCCGCGCCGGAACGGGCCGCCCTTTTGCGCCGCGTGTTGGCCCTGCTGGAGGAACGCCGGGAGATCCTGGCCGACGTGCTCAGCCGCGAGAACGGCAAGACCCTCGCCGAGTCGCGCGGCGAGATTGCCGCGGCCATCAAGGAGATGGACTTCCAGATTGGCCAGGGCGTCCGCGCCTGCGGCGACACCATTCCCACGCTGCGCGAGGGCGTGTTCGCCTACAGCGTGCGCGAGCCCCTCGGGGTGGTGGGCGTCATCACGCCGTGGAACTTTCCCCTCAACGTGGTCTTCCGGAAATGCGTTCCCGTGCTGGTGTCGGGCAATACGTGCGTACTGAAACCCGCCAGCCTCACGCCGCGCGTGGGGGCGTGCGAGGTGGAACTGTTCCACGACGCGGGCTTCCCGCCCGGCGTGATGAACCTGGTCACCGGTTCGGGCCGGAACGTGGGTGACGTGCTCGTGACCGATCCCCGGGTGAAGGCCATCAGCTTCACGGGCAGCACGGACGTGGGCAAATCGATTCAGCAACGGGCCGCGGCGACCCTCACCCGGACCCAACTGGAGATGGGCGGCAAGAACCCCATGGTGGTGCTGGCCGATGCCGACCTGGAGGAGGCGGCGGACGTGGCCATTACCGCCGCCTACGCTTGCGCGGGCCAGTGGTGTACCTCCACCAGCCGGGTGCTGGTGGAAGCGCCCGTCGCGAAGCGGTTCACGGAACTGCTCCTGGAGCGGGTGCCCAAGGTGACCGTGGGCGACGGTCGCAAGCCCGGCACGATCATGGGGCCGGTCTGTGGCGAGCAACAGCTACGGGACATCCTGGGCTACATCGAAAAAGGCAAGGCGGAGGGGGCGCGCCTGTTGGCGGGCGGCACGCGGCTCATGGATCCCCCCCTCGACAAGGGCTATTTTATCGCGCCCACCATTTTCGGAGACGTGACGCCCGACATGACCATCGCCCGCGAGGAGATCTTCGGGCCGGTCCTGTCGGTAATGACCGTCCGCGATTTTGACGAGGCCCTGCGCGTGGCCAACGACGTGCCCTTCGGCCTCGCCTCCTCCATCTTCACCAACGACCTGTCCAAGGCCATGACCTTCGTCGAACGGACCGACGTGGGCCTCACCCACGTGAATCTCTCCACGGCGCTCAAGGAACCGCCCCTGTCCTTTGGCGGCGTGAAGGAATCCGGCTTCGGCATCCCCGAGGCGGGCACCTCGGGTATTGAGTTCTGCACGGAACACAAGGTGGTTTATGTCCGGTACCGTCCGTAGGGCGATCCGGGAAGGAGGAAAACAGGATGTTCACCATGCTGATTACCTGCGCCGTGCTCGCGGCGCCCAATACCTTCGTGGCGTCCCAGTCGGGTGTCCTGCTCGTGCCCCCGTGCCGGGACGTGTCGGGCGATCTCATTCCGGCGTTTTCTTATAGCGATTTCATTTCGCGCGGGATGAAGTTTCTCCTGGAGGAGCAGGCCACGTGGTTCCAGGGGCCACCCGTGACGGATGAATCGGGCCATTCCCTCCCACCCTACTTCGGGCACGCCAAGCTGCGTCCCGATGGCGCGGTATACCTGGAACCCGTGGCCGGCCGCGGCGTAGTCTACCCCGCATTCCATCATGCCGTGGCGATAGAGACATTCCTGAGCTATTACGTGTATTCAGGCGACCCGGAAGCCTTGCGCAAAGCCCGTGAATTGGCCGACTGGAATATCGCCCACAGTACCCCCCTGGACTGGCTCTACGGCGGGATGCCCTACAGCACCTTCACCAACGGCGTCGCGGGCGGGTACGTCGACGGCGATGCCATCATGACGGACAAGCCCGCCATCATGGCGCTTGCCTACCTGCGCCTTCACCGCGCCACCGGCGATACCCTCTACCACACTGCCGCCAAGCGGATCGCGGATGTACTGGTGAAGCATCAAGGCGATGACGGCTCTTGGCCCTTCCGGGTGAACCCGAAGACGGGGGAGGTTCGGGAATCTTACAGCAGCAGCGCCATCTATGCCGTCATGCTTTTCGATGCGTTAGATGCCGCGGACCCGGGATCGCCCTATCATGAACCCCGCGCACGGGCGCTGCGGTGGGTGCTGGAAAACCCCGTGCGCACCCTGGACTGGCGCGGCTTCTACGAGGACGTGGGCAATGCGCCCGAGAATCGGACCAATTTTGATTGCATCGACACCGCGTGCTACCTCATTGCCCACGCGGAGGAGATCCCCAACGCCATCACGCTGGCGAAAAAGCTGGACGCCTGGATTGAGGAGACCTTCGTCGACCGCGAACACGCCTATGCCCCCGCGCCCGGCGTGTACGAACAGAAGGTCTGCTTCAACCTCATGGGGGTCCACGGCATGCATTGGGCCATGATGGCGGCCGACCTTTATCGCCTCACCGGAAACCCCGCGCACAAGCGAGATGTCGTGCAGGTGATGAACTACCTGACCTATCACCTCCAGCCGGACAACCGTATCATCGTCGGCCCCGGGCACGGAATCACCCTCCCGGAAGGCGCGCCTTTCTGGTACAGTTGCCACCTGGGTCCGATGTGGTATTTACTGGAGGCCTTGGGAAAATTGCCCGAGTTGGCCCCGGCGGGAGAGACGCATATTCTCAAGACCACCGGCGGGGTACGTGAGATTGCCTATGGTGACGGGACCGTCATCTACACCGCGAACGAGGCGGGAACCACGACCCTGAAACTGGCCTTTAATCCGAAGGTTGTCACGGCCGATGGACGGCCCCCTGTCGCGGGTGCGTGGACCTATGATGCCGAACAACACGTCGGCGTCTTGGTCCACGAAGCGGGCAAAGTGGTCATCCATTAGTGAAGAGTCCGCCGCTTGAACGATCCATAACCCGGGCACGGCACCCCGGGCGGGGATGGGACCGCACGTGGTGCCGAAGAGGGTGCCTTCGCACCGGATTGTGCCGTGAACGGCCACGCTTTTTGTTTGTAACGACCGGCGGGCCGTGTGCCACGTATTGCCCATCCGGAAACCACCGACCAAGAACATAACTGGGATACAGTATCCGCCTTAGAGGGTGTTTGCAAAGTGTAGTTTAGGCTAACCCTCTGCCGCAAGAGACTGCCACCCCTTTCATCTGCCCGGCTTTGCCGGGCTTTCTTCTTGACTTTTAAGTATAGCGTATATAACATATGCTATACTTAATG
>JAJRTN010000200.1 GCA_024278275.1 Candidatus Hydrogenedentota bacterium | reverse complement strand
TTATTACTCGAATAAAATACCGCCATAATTAAGTATACTAATCCCTCTTGGGTGCCCTTGGGATTGCCACCCTTGCTAAAATGAAAGAAAATTAAACCCCTTCAAAAAATCTCTGACGAAGCGGGGATGACGGTAACGTAGGAGCGGCTTCCAGCATCTTCTACGTTTCGTAACGGTTTACGGAGCACATGCCCCTATCGAATTACCGGAAATGGTGGTCGCTTTTTCCTGGAACCACGGGGCTTCAGGGAGACAAAACCTGCTTCCGGCCTGGCCGGGTCAGGTCCGAGAAGCACCGGACAGGAGGCGGGAGAGTTTGGCCTGGATCGCGTGGTGGAGGGCGGCGTTTTCCTCGCGGTCCGTGCGCACCTCGATCATGGTTGGACCGTCCTCGGCCATTGCCGCCCGGAGTGCTTCCTCGAAGGATTTCCTGGATGGGGGGGCATGGTACCGAATGCCAAAGGCCTTCGCCATGGAGGCGAAGCCCCAGCCATGGGGCGTGGCAAAGTGGCGTTCAAAAACATCGGTCTGATTCGCCACGGGGAGGAAAGAGAAGATCCCGCCGCCACCGTTGTTGGTCACCACCAGCACGAAGGGGGAGGTGAGTCCCGGCAACAGGGCAAGCGAGTTGAGGTCGTGCAGGGCCGTCAGGTCGCCCATGACGGCGACCGTGCATCCCGCCGAGGCCCGTGCGATTCCCGCTGCCGTGGCGATGTTGCCATCGATGCCACTGGCCCCGCGATTGGCGAAGACCGGCACGGCTTCCCCCCTGGGGGTTCCAAACATGTCCATATCACGCACGGGCATGCTGTTTCCCAGGAACAACGTCCCGCCGGGGGGCAGCAGCGTTGAAACGGCGCGGGCCACGTATATCTCATTGAGCCCGTCCCCTTGGGCCAGCCACGTGTCCACGGCGGCGCCCACCGCCTTGTCGATCTGGATAAGTTTGGTCGGCGGCCCTGTTGTGCCGTGGACGGCTCTTTCAAGTTCGTGACACGTTGCGGCAATATCACACGCCACGTGTCGCCGTGCCAGGTGGCCCGGGTCGTGGCGCAGCGGATGGCCCGAGAGCCGAAGGTATTCCGCGCCGGCCTGGTCGAGAAAGCCTTGCAGGCGCTTGGAAACCAGGGCACCGCCCACATGGAGCACCACGTCGGGACGCATTCGTTTGGCCAGGTCCGGCGACAGCAGCATCTGGTCGAAATGGGGCAGCCAGGGGGGGGCGCCGGGATGGCCCAGCCGGAGGCCGGAGAGTATATCCGGCACGGCGGGCCAGCCGAGGCGTTTCGCCAGGCGGCCCACGGCGGACCGCTCCGCTTTCGTGCGCAATGCGCCCGCCACGAGCAGTCCCGCCCGGGCGCCACAAATCACTTCGGCCAGGGCATCCAAGTCATCCTTCGATGGAAGAAGGCCCGGGGTCCGGATGGTATACGGTTTGTCACCGTCCCGCCAGGCCTGCACGGGGGCAAGATAATCGGAAAAGTCACGTAGATCCTCGCCGGGAGACAGGGGCTCGCGAAACATGCAATTCAGGTGTACCGGTCCGGACGGCGGCCCCAGGGCGCGGTGAACCCCGTGGCCCGCGGCCGTGAGCAGCATCCGGGGCGACACGGCTTCGTCGGGACAGGGCAGGTCGGTGGTCCACCGCGTGTAAGCACCGAAAATGCCGGGTTGGGTGATGGCCTGATTCGCGCCGCAATCCAGGAGTTCCGGAGGCCGGTCCGCGGTCAACAGCACCAGCGGCACGTGCCCCTGGGACGCTTCCACCACGGCGGGCAGGTAGTTGGCCACGGCCGTGCCCGAGGTGCAGACCAGCACGGCGGGGCGTCCGGAGGCCTGGGCATGCCCTAGTGCGTGGAACGCCATGCCCCGTTCGTCGAAGTGGGTATGACACACCGCGCCCTCGTGGCGGGCGACGGCGAGGGTCAGGGGGGTGCAGCGCGATCCGGGCGTGAGGAAGAAAGGACCGGCCCCCTGCCGCGCCAGTTCCTCGACCAGGAGCGCGGCCCAGAGTTGGTTCATGTCGGGCGCATCAGTGCCGATCATCATGCAGCGCGCTCAGGAAATTGCCCATCTTCATCTCGATCTCCGCCCATTCCTCGTCCGGGGTGGAGCCGGGTACGATGCCCGCGCCGGTATACACCGCCAGCGTGTCGTCCCGCACCAGCCCGGAACGGATGGCCACGCAGAACTCGGCCGCGTCGTAACCCACCCAGCCCACGGGCGCGGCATAAATCCCCCGGTCGAAGGGTTCATGGTCGTCCAGCCAGGCCAGGGCCGCCTCGCGGGGGGTTCCGCCCACGGCCGGCGTGGGATGAAGCCGCGTGATTAATTCGGCATCCACATCGGCCTGGTGCAAAATGCCCTCCAGGGGCGTGTGAAGGTGCTGACAGGTGCGAAGCTGCATCAGTTGGGGCTGCGCCGCGGTCACCACGTAATTACATAAGGATTCCATGTGTTCCCGCAGGGCCTTTACCACGAATTGATGCTCCCGGCGATCCTTTTCGCCGCATACCAGGCTGTTGGCGAAGGCCATGTCCTCCTCGTCGGACCGTCCACGGGGCCGGGTGCCCGCCACGGCCTCCGTCTCGACGAAACGATTCACACGACGGTAAAGCCGCTCGGGGGACGCGCCGATGAAGGCCCGGTCCGCCACGGGATGGAAACAGAACTCGAAGGACCGCGCCGTGTGACGAACCAGGCGACGCAACAAAACCACGGGGTCGAAGACGTCGTTCCCCTTGAACGTGGTTTCCCGCGCCATGACCACCTTTTCCAACGCGCCCCGTCCGAAGGCCTCCGTCGCCGCCCGAACCATCTCGACCCACGCCGGGCGGGCGGGGAGATCATGGCGGGAGATCACCCGGGGCGCGCGGGGGCTGGAGGCGTTGGGGGGAAAGACCAGCCGCGCCAGGTCCGCGAGGATCGCATCGAGGGTGGAACGGTTCTTCTCGCCGGTCCCCACGGGAAAATTGCAGGCGAGGAACTGTTTCCTTCCCGCGCCCGATACCTCGAAACGGGGCACGACAAAGCGGTAGGCCGCGAAAGACCGCCAACGGCTGTTTTCACGCTTGGCATTCGAAAACCGGAACCCCCCGTACCAGCGCAGGCCATGGTGTTCGGAACGCAAACGCGAACGGAGACGCGCAAAGAGGTCCGGCGGATCAAGGTGGCCGTTCGGACACACCACCTCGGCCTCGCCCACCCCCGCCATGGTGAAAAGCCCTTCCCGGTCGGACCAATAGTATTGCGTGAAATCCCGCTGCTCCCCCAGCCATTCCAGGGCCGGCAAGGTATCAATGGGCGTTTCGACCCGGCGGAGAGACGGCTTTTCCCGGGAAGACTCGGCCAGCACCTCGGAAACCAGCGCCGAAAGACGCTGTGTGGCGGAAATGGGATCGGACGGCGTGCTCAATGGTGTTTTTCCCGGTTTTCGTGCGTTTGTCGGGTCATGGGGGCGTAACCACGTGATTGTATCGAAGCGCCGGGGACCGGTCAACCGGACTGGAGCGGCCGGTGGCGATGGGAGAGGGGGTGAGGCCGCGAAACAGGCTTGACGGAGCACAATTTCTGTCCATTGGGTTCACAGGGTTCATTCCCCGACGGTCCGGGAAATGGCCGGGGTGGCCCTGGGAGGCACGGGGCCTGGCGTACCGGCCACCTTTCCGTCATGGGGACTTCTGAAACCCCTCAGCGTCGTGCGCTACAATGCGGGCCTACCGCATGCTGGAGAAGAAGAATCCATGACCATACAAGTCACCTTGCCGGGCATAGGAACCGTTGGCCATTCCGACGGCTTTGTCATACGCGATGCCACCCGCGACGGCCGCTTTCACACGGGGCGTGAAGGCGTCGCCGCCATCGCCGCCACGGGGGACGGGAAGGTGGAGTTCGTGTCTTTCGGCCAACACACCCTGGCGCATGTCGTTTCCGCCCTCGGCTATCCCGCTTACTATCCGGTTCATCCGGTGCGCGTCGAGGCTCCCGTGAAAGCCGTGCTCATGGACCTCGATGGCACCAGCGTGCGAAGCGAGGATTTCTGGATCTGGATCATCGAGCAGGCCACGGCCAGCCTGCTGGATAATCCCCGTTTTGCCCTGGAGGAGGCCGACTTGCCCTATGTTTCCGGCCACAGCGTTTCCGAGCATCTCCAGCATTGCATCGACAAGTATTGTCCGGACCGTACCGTGGAGGAGGCCCGGCGTTTTTACTTCGAACACACGCGGCGTGAGATGAAAGCCATCCTGGAGGGTCACGGCCGGGCGAATGCCTTCACGCCCACGCCGGGCCTGAAAGATTTCCTCTTTGCCCTGAAAGACCTGGGCTGCAAGATCGGGCTGGTTACCTCGGGCCTTTATGAAAAAGCGTGGCCCGAGATCCTCTCCGCCTTCCAGACCCTGGACATGGGCGACCCGGTGGATTTCTACGACGCCATTGTAACCGCCGGGTTCCCCCTGGGACCGGGCGCGGCGGGTACCCTGGGCGAGCTTTCCCCCAAACCCCACCCCTGGCTCTATGCCGAAACCTGTCGCGTGGGACTGGGCCTTGATTTCGCCGAACGCCATCACGTCATCGGCATTGAGGACAGCGGCGCGGGGGTCTGTTCCATTCGCCTGGCGGGATTCACCGCCGTGGGGCTGGCGGGAGGCAATATCGACGAGAGCGGCACGCGGGCGCTGTGCAATCACTTCGGTGAAACGCTGGAGGACGTGCTTAGTTTCATCCGGCAGGTGTAACGGCGGGAGAAGGAGTCTTTCATGTCCACGGAAATCAGCATCGAGGGAGCGAAGTTCTTTATCAATGGCACGCCCACCTATCCCGGAACCCGGGTTGAGGGGCTGCTGCTCAATTCACGCATGATCCAGGCCATTTTCGACGATGCCTGCCCGGAGACCGTCGCCCATTGGGCCTACCCGGACACGGGTGTGTGGGATCCCGACCGCAACACGGACGAGTTCTGCGCGGCCCTGCCCCTGTATCGCGGCCATGGTCTGCTTGGCGTGACGGTGGGCCTCCAGGCCGGGGGCTCGGATTTCGCCGCGGACATTTATGATAAATACCGCACCTCCGCCTTTAAGACCGACGGCAGCCTGAAACCCGCCTATATGGAACGGCTCAGGCGTGTCCTGGAGGCCGCCGACGAGGCGGGCATGGTGGTCATCGTCAACTATTTCTATTGGAAACAGGCGTTGCATTACACCGACGAGGCTCTGCTCCACGGGATGGACGCCGCCACCGCGTGGTTGCTGCGGACCGGGCACCGGAACATTCTCGTGGACCTGGCCAACGAAGCGTCCAGGAGCTGGAAGAGTACGTTGTTTCACCCGGAGCGGATCCATCACGCCATCGCGCGGGTCCAAGGCATGACGCATGAAGGCCGGCGTTTGCTGGTCGGCTCCAGTTGCGACGGGGGCGAGGCGTTGCCCGAAGGCAAGTGGCTGGAGACCGAGGATTTCTGTATGCCCCATGGCAACGGCCTGGTGCCCGAGGCCCTGGCCGCCAAGCTCCGCCGCCTCAAGGCCATGCCCGAATACGCCCGTGCGCCCAAGCCCATACTGGTGAATGAAGACAGCGTCTTCGTGGAGAACCTCGACGCCGCCGTGGCGGAAGGTTGTTCGTGGGGCTTCTATTGCCAGGGTTACGGGAGCCACTACGCGGACCGCTCGGACTGGACCGTGCGGGACCGCGAAGAGCGCTACGAAGACCTGAGCGGATACCAGACCCTGCCGGTGAACTGGGGCATCAACACGGCGATCAAGCGGGCCTTTTTCGACCGGGTGAAGGCCCTGACTGGAGGCGGCGCGTGTTAGTCCTCGGGATTCTCACCTCCATCATTCTGCCCATCTTCGTCCTCATCGGCGTGGGGATCCTGGTGGACCGCAGGTTGAAGCCCGACCTGCGCACCCTGACCAAACTGAACTTCCACATCTTTGTTCCCGCTCTCATTTTCGTAAAGATTTTCGAGGCGGAAACCCACCCCGGCCAGATGGCGCGGGTGGCGGGCATCACCCTGGTGCATCTGCTTTTGCTTTATACCCTGGCCTATGCCGTCTTTTCCCGGTGCAACTGGCGCAAGCACCGTCCCGTGCTTACGGCGGGCACCATGTTCTACAACGCCGGTAATTACGGCATCCCCTTTGTCGCGCTGGCCTTTGGTCCGGAATATGTCAGCGTCGTCGCCATCGTGCTCATGGTGCAGAACCTGCTGAACTTCACCCTGGGCATCTGGCTTTTTCACCCCAGGTCACAGGGGGGTATGGCCGTGGTGAAGGGCTTTCTCAAAGTGCCCGTCGTGCCCGCGATCCTTCTCGCCCTTGGTTTGCGCTACCTCCACGAAACCACGGGGATCACCCTGCTACCGGCCGTGATTATCCCGCTTCGTCATCTCTCCGACGGACTCATTCCGGTGGCCTTGCTGACGCTCGGCGTGCGACTGTCGCGGATTCGCTTTGGCGACGGACTGCGTCCCCTTGGCGCGCTGGTGATCATGCGCCTCGCCGTCAGCCCCGTCCTGGCGCTGGCGCTGGTCACCCTATTCGAAATCCACGGCACGCTTTCCGCCGTCCTCGTCGC
>JAJRTN010000199.1 GCA_024278275.1 Candidatus Hydrogenedentota bacterium | reverse complement strand
GCTTGCTTCCGGTGCGTTGTAGAGGTTGCGTTGCTCATGGGGGTCGTCCGCCAGGTTCACCAGTTCGCCCGGCTCTTCCGGCAGGTCGTAACACACGGTGAGCTTCCAGTCGCCGTCGCGCACCATGACGATCCGGCCGTCGGGATGGCGGGGTTCGACGCCGAAGGCGATGCCGGAAAACACGGGCCGGGCCTCGGGTTCCTCGCCCCGGAGGAGGGTGTCGGCGAGACTGGTATCCGCGCAGTGCCCGGGCACGGGCAGGCCGGCCAGATCCAGCAGGGTGGGCAAGAGGGACCGCGTCTCGACGGGCGTGTTCAGGGTCTTGCCGGCGGCGACGGCCCGGGGATACCAGAAGAAATAGGGCACGTTGGCCGACGGGTCGTAGAAGGTACCCTTCTGAACGCGCCCGTGGTCGCAGAGGTGGGTGCCATGGTCGGAGAGGAAGGCCACTATCGTGTTGTCGAGTAAATGGCGCGCTTCCATCCAATCGAGGAGACGACCGAACTCATGGTCCACGAAAGCGCAGTGGCCGTAATAGAAGCGGCGCATTTTGCGCACCTGTTCGGGCGTGAGCGGATCGGCGGAAGCACCTTTTCCGCGCATCCACCGGGCGGCGCCGGGCGGCAGGGGATCGGCCTCGGGCGGCAGCTTGATGTCGTCTTCCGCGATCAGGGTGTCGAAGGGCGGCGGCGGCACGACGGGGGTGTGGGGCGCGCTGAAGGAGATGCGCAGGAGGAAAGGCTCGTCCTCTTTCAATCCGTCGAGCCACTGCTTGGCCTCTTCGACGCAATGGCGTTCCATGGTCTCTTCAATGGGCGCCGGATAGGTGCCGCCAAGCACCCATCCCGTGGGGTGCTTGACCACGTCATACTTGCGCTCGTCGTATTCCGGCGCATAACCATAGCAGTCCACGGCCGGGCTGAGCACGAGGCTTCGCTCCAGGTCGAAGGCCTTGCGCGGCCCCCCATAGTGCTGCTTGCCGAAGGTGGCCGAAGCGTAACCCGCTTCGCGGAAGATGTTGGTGAGGAAGTCGAACTTGAGGTCGTGCCGACCCATGTTGTGCCACACCCGGGTTTCCGTGCAGTATTTCCCGGTGAGCAGACAGATACGGGCGGGCGTGCAAACGGGCGATTGCGTGTAGGCGGCCGAGAAAATAACACCCTCTTTCGCCCGTTTATCAAGGTTGGGCGAATGGGCCCAAGGCGTACCGTAGCAGCCCAGGGAATCGGCCCGTTGCTCGTCGGACATCAGCCACAAAACGTTGGGCCGTTTCATGCCGGTCTCCTTTGCATGGGCCAGGGCGGTCATGGCCGTGGAGGCCAGGCCCGCTTTCAGAAAAGTGCGGCGCCTCATGTTCTGGAATCTCCTTTCCACTCCGGCCGGGGACCCTCCACGGTCCAGGGAGACGGCGGGTTGTCGTAAAGCACGCAGGGTTCCATGCGGCGGCCCGTGTCGTACTTGCGGCCGTCCTGCACACCCAGGTTGCGGTATTGCCCCACCAGGCGCGGCCGTGCCCGGAGGGCCACCAGCCGTTCCAGCAGTTCCGCCTTCTTCGGCAGGTGTTCGGGATCCTCGTGAAGGTTGTGCTGTTCCCCGGGGTCTTCTTCCAGGTTGAACAGTTGCCCCTGGCCCGGCCCGTACTGGGTCAAACGCCAGCCCTCGGCGGCGATGATGGTGTCGATGTTCGAGATGGACACGGCCACCTCGTTCCAGCTTTCCTTGCCCGCCCAGTCGCCGCAGAAACCGGCGAAGGATTTCCCCTCCAGGGGCGGCAGGGCTTCCCCCCCGATACCCGCCCATTCGCAGAAGGTGGGAAAGAGATCAAGCGAGCAGGACAGGCGGTCTTCCGCTCCCGCCCGCACGGGACCGCCCGCCACGATAAGGGGGCAGCGGATGCCGAGGTCGTAGTGGGGCAGCGCCTTGGCGATCATGCCGTGATCCCCCAGCATCTCACCGTGATCGGTACTGAACACGACGATGGTGTTTTCCCAAAGCCCGGTCGTCTTGAGATGGTCGATGACGCGGCCGACCTGGTCGTCGATCAGCTTGAGCGAACCATGGTAGAGGGCGCGGAACTTCCGCACGGCCGCGGGATTGTGGGCGATGGTATCGAACTTGAGGTAGCTCGTCTGATTGCTTCGCAGCAGCGCGGGTCCCTGTTCTTCCCACTCGGCGGGCAGGGCGTCGGGCATGTCATCAGGGTTGAACATACTGGCGTAGGGCTCGGGCGGATCATAAGGATCGTGGGGATCCACGTAGGAGATATGACAAAAGAAAGGCGCGCTCCCCTCTTCGGAACGGCGGATAAAGTCGAGACCGCATTCCGTGATGAAGGTGGTGTCGTGGACCTCCGGCGGCAGGGGGGAAGGATACATGCGGCTCCAGGGCGAGGCGTCGATGCGCGGTTGCATCACGCGCGGGTAGGTCTTCGCCTTGCGGTCCACCTGTGCCTGGGAAGCGCCCTGCATCAGGTCGCCCCGGGCGTAGGGGCCTTGCCGTCCGCTGTGGCCGTTGGTCATGGCCAGGGCGGCGGCGTAGTGCTCCGGATACTTTTCATGCACCCAATCAATCCACGGTCCCCACTTGGGATCTTCGGAGACCACCGCCTCATCGAAGCCGAGGAAATCGAGGCTCGTGGGCACGGGCCAGAGCATGGGGGTCTGGTGAAACTTGCCGAAGCCCCCGGTTCGGTAGCCGCGGCGGCGCAATACGTGGGCATAGGTCGGGTTGTCGGACTGGAGGGCGTAGTTGTTGGTCGTAACCCCGTGGATCTCCGGGGAACGCCCGGTAAGGATCGTGGCGCGGTTGGGCGCGCAGACCGGCGCCGTGGCGTAATAGCGGTCGAACCGGACGCCCTCGCGGGCCAGCCGATCCAGGTTGGGCGTTGAATTCACCCCGCTGCCGTAGCAGCCCAGGGCGCGGGCGCCCAGTTGATCCGCGAGGAAAAACACGATGTTGGGTGTGGTGCCGGCCATGGTTTTCTCCTTCGCCGCGTCAAGCGTGGTTTTCGGGGGGGGCGTTTTCCCCGCGCCCCGCGCAAGCCGCGCCAAAAGGCATGCGCCCGATAGGGATTGCAGGAAGTGACGCCGTTGCATGGTACCCTGCCTCCTCCGCTTTCGATCACGGGGTGCCCAATCAAATGCCATTTGCGAAAAGATGCTTCTCGGCGAGGCCGCGCCACGCTCTTAGCCCGACCCGGCCGGCAACAAAAGACCGCTTGCCCGGAGGAACTTCGCCACCCCCCCGGCAAGGGCCCGGTTCCCTTCCGGGTTCAAGTGGAAATCCAGGGGCGCCAGGTGCAGCACATGGTCCTTCGCGGCACGACGAAGCGCGGGGGTCACATCATAATAGGGAATACCCAGGACCTCGCAGCCTTGCTTCAATTTCTCCGGTAAGATGAAGGATGCTTTCGGATCATATACCTGGTTGTAATCCGGAAAGTAGACAAAAACCAGTGGGATATGGCGATCCCGGCAGAAGGTATTCAAATGTTCCAACGCGTACAGGTAGTTGTCCACGACCTTTTCCTGCGCCGGGCTAAAGGTGTGATATGCCACGATACCGTCGTTGCGCTTAACATGCTTTTCCATGAAGACCCGGATGTTTTCCCCGATATTTTCCCCGCCGGGAATCTCGTAGCGAGACGCCCACCCCGGGGAATCGGGTCCGCCGTGGTATCGCCGGTAGTTCTGGTACCGCAGCCGCATGCTCCAATCCAGCAGCAGTTCCCCAATGGCGGTTCGGGCGAAGAAGAGCGCCTCGCTCCTGGAGGCGGGTTGAAATTCACGGCTATCGAGGGTGACAAGGCGCTCCCGGTCAATACCGCGAATATCGTCGATATCATTGCTGACGAAGGTGAGAACGATCAGATCCGGCTCGATGGGAATACAGAACTTGCGGACGATCTCGAATTCACGATCAATGGAGACACCGCCGCGTGCGGCATTCACCACTTCCACATCAGGATGTGTTTTCTTCAATAACACACCCAACTGGAAGGGATAGGTGTCCTCGTTGTCCACGTAAAAACCGTCCGTAATGGAATCCCCCACCATGACAATGCGAAAGGTGTTTTCACCTTTCGGTTCCTCTATCTCCGGCCCACGAAACCCCAGGCTGTTCGTTCTTATGATGTAGGGAATCGGCCCCAGGCCCATGTACATGGCCTGATTAGGCAGGTACAATCCCGTGTCGTCCAGCGGCCGAAAGTGAAAGTACCCCCGGGGCAACCCCCAGAACAGGCGTAACCCCCCTTCCATCAGGAGAAGACAGCCCAAGGTGATCAGAAAGATCATGGCAAGTTCTTTCGCTCTTTTTCGCAGGGTACGCATCATGGGACCGGGGGCTGATCGATACCGATACCGTGCAGGCCAATGCGCGTGGGCGTGCCGTCGTCCATGGGGGAGGCCGTGACCTCCAACACGTGGGGAACCGCCGGCTCGAGGTCGCGGGCCACGGGCATCATGCGTTGGAGCAGTTGGTCACCGGCCACGCGGTGATCGCCGTCGGAAAAGACGGCGCGCCGAACGCCGTCCACGGACACCACGAGCCGGCCGGAAATGTTGCCCAAGCCCGGGTAATGCTGCTGCCCCCAAAGATAGACCGCCGTCCCCTTGAAGGGCAAGGTAAAGCGGCTGCCCGGCCGGTCCGTGAAAAGAATGTCGCTCGTGCGGCAAACGTGCGTTTTCATTTGGGCGAAGGCCTTTCCCTCCCGCGACACCCAGCCGTCGCCCTGGGGCAATTCCTCCGCCGGAAGGAAGCGGGGATTCCGTGGGTAGGGTTCAAACCACGCGGCGCGCCTGGGTTTCGCGAAATCGAACCGATGGCGGGTCAGCAAATCCTCCAGCGCCCGGCAGACGCCCTCCGCGTAGGCCCGATGACCAAGCGGAGAAGGATGAACCCCGCAACCGGCATTGGCGGGACCATCGAAAACGTTGTCCACCGTCACGCCCTCCGGCAGCGGCATCTCGTAGAAAACCTGCTGGATATCCAGGTAGGGCAAATGAAACATTTCCGCGAAACGCATGTGATGCGTCCGGGCCGGCTGGAAATAGGCAAACACGGCCGGATCCAGCCGCCGCGCGGTACTCACCGGGATAAACACCGCCGCCTCGGGGTTGGCCTCCCGCACCCGCGAGACCATGGACGAAAGAGTCCGGTAGATAGAGCGGTCCGCCTCGGGATTGTCACTCAACTTGCCCACGCCGTTGTCGTTGATGGCGAACTCGATGAACAGGAGATCCGGCTTGTAGGCGAGCACGTGCCGCGCCAACCGGTAGGCGCCCAACTCGCTGTCCGTGGCGCCAACGGCGGCATTGACCATGCGAAACTGGCCCGGTCGCTTTTCATAGTTTTCCCGGAGCCACGCAAACGTGCGCGCCCGCCAACTGAACCGCTCCGGATCACTCTCGGCGCGGTAATCATAGGGCTTACCGGCGGCGTTCGTGCCGAAGGGTGGATAGGTCATGGCGCCATAGGTAATGGAGCCGCCCAGGTAGACAACGGTGATATCCTCCCCCGCGTCGATCTTCTGTTGGAGGTGGGCATAACTCGGCATGGCATACTCCAGCGCGGACGACGCCCCCATGAACAACACCATAATCGGCATGAGGACCGCAATACATTGCATGGACAAGCGCTTTCCCTCCCCTTGGCGCACGGCGCGAAGAAAACCAGCACGTTCAACAACGCGCGGCATGATACGCGCCTTTCCCGGGACGTTCAAAAAGGGTCTACAGGCGGAGGTGGTCCGGGTGTTCGCCCGTCTCTTTGAGCATGCGATGTGTGGGATCTTCCAGGCGCGGGTCGGCTTGCAGGATGGCCTCGGCATCCCGGCGTGCCCGGTCGAGGAGACGCACGTCCCGGATGAGATCCGCCACGCGCAGGTCCGACAGGCCGGCCTGGCGAACGCCACGAAACTCTCCCGGCCCCCGCATCTCCAGGTCGGCCTCCGCGATCTCGAATCCGCTGTCATGGCGGCAGAGGATATCCAGGCGTTTGGCGCCGTCTTTCGTTTTGGGCTTGCCCAGGAGGAAGCAGTGGGCCTGATCTTTACCCCGCCCCACGCGGCCGCGCAACTGGTGGAGTTGGGTCAGGCCGAACTGGGCGGCATCCTCGATGACCATGGTGGTGGCGGCGGGCACGTCCACGCCCACCTCGATCACCGTGGTGCTGAAGAGCACGTCCACCCGGCCCGCCTTGAAGGACCGCATGATGTCCTCCTTCTCCCCGGGGTCGAGCCGTCCGTGGAGCAGGGCGGTACGCAGCCCCGCCAGGGGGCCGTCCGAGAGGGCCTCGTAATGGCTCAGCAACGCCGTAAGGTCGTCGCGGGTTTCGGATTCCTCGATGAGCGGGCAGATAATGTAGGTCTGCCGTCCAGCCTCCGCTTCGCGGCGAATGTAATCGTACATGCCGGCCACCTTTGACGGGGGGATGCGGCGCGTCTTTACCGGGAGGCGGCCCGGCGGCAGGGCGTCGATGACGCTCACGTCCATGCCGCCGTAGACCGTGATGGCGAGGGTGCGCGGAATGGGCGTGGCGGTCATGTGGAGCACGTCGGCGTGGGCACCCTTCGCCACGAGCCGCTCCCGTTGCAGCACCCCGAAGCGGTGCTGCTCGTCCACGATGACCAGGCCCAGACGGTGGAACAGGGTGGCTTCCTGGAAGAGAGCCTGCGTGCCCACGAGCACGTGAATCCCGCCCCGCGCCACGGAGGCGTGCAGGGCCTTCGCGCCCCGCATGGTCCCCGTGAGGAGGGCCACGTTCAGCCCCAGCGGCGCGAGCAGGTCGCGCAGGTGGAGGTGATGCTGTTCGGCCAGCACCTCCGTGGGCGCCATGAGGGCGGTCTGGTAACCGCCGTCGGCCGCGGCGGCCATGGCGTGAATGGCCACCATGGTCTTGCCGCATCCCACGTCGCCCTGGATCAGCCGCGCCATGGGCCGGGGGGACGCCATGTCGGCGAGGACTTCCGAGATGACCCGGTCCTGGGCCGGGGTGAGATCGAAAGGAAGCGCCTTGCCCAATCCCTTGAGAACAGGCCCATTGATCCGGTGCCTGTATCCTTTCTCTTCGGCCAGCCGCGTCACGCGCCCTTGCAGGATGGCCAACTGCATGGCCAACAGCTCCTCGTAGGCAAAGCGTGTCCGGGCGGCCTGGGCCTCCGCCGGGTCCTCGGGAAAGTGTACCCGCCGGAGGGCGTCGTGGATCGGTGGAAAGCCATGGGCTTCCAACAGGCTCGCCGGAAGGGTTTCCTTCAAGGCGGGCGCCGTCCGGTCAAGCTCGGCATGGATCCACCGCCGCAACTGCCGATGGGAAACGCCTTCCGTGAGGGGATAGAGAGGGACGACGCGGCCCGTGTGCAGCCGGTCCTCGTCATCGCCGGTCATGGTTTCGTATTCCGGGTTCTTCAGGCAGGGGCCGTTGTAGGCGCCCACTTCGCCCGTGAAAAAGGCCCGAACTCCCGGGCGGAAGGTGGTGTTGGCAAGGAACCCCCGCCCGAAAAAAGTGACATTCATCCGGCCCGAGTCGTCGCGCACGGTCACCGCGGCGAGGCTCATGCGCCCGCGCAGCCGGACGTTCCGCGCGGAAACCACCTCGCCCAGGATGGTCACGGTTTGTCCCTCCTCGACGCTGTCGATGGGCGTGATGGTTCTCCGGTCCTCGTAGGCACGAGGCAGGTGAAAGAGCAGGTCACGGAGGGTGACGATTCCCAGCTTCGACAGGAGCGCGGCCCGCTTGGGTCCGATCCCCGGCAACAGGGCCACGGAATCATTCAGTCGGGGCAGAGCGGAATCGGTCTCCTGGTCCGCCATGCCGATCTATCCCTTTTCGGCCACGCAATTGGTGCGAACAAAGGCCTCGGCAAAACGGGCGGGAAAACGGGCGGGCCGATAGGTGTCGGCGTGAAGCAGGGCGCCCCGTTGCCGGGCACGGCAACAGACCCTTCCTTCCACGCATATTTCGGCGTGAAGATTCATGGTGGCCCGTCCCATCTTGTCACACCAGAGATGGCCCACGGGCGCATCGAAAAACTTCACCGGATGCAGGTAATCTATCTCGGTACGGACGAGGATGGGCGCCAATCCCTGATCCAACAGCCCCTTCATGGGGCAGTGGACTTCCAGCATTTCGAGTCGCAGGTCTTCGAGCCAACGCACGTAGACGCCATTATTGACATGTCCGGCCCAATCCACATCATAGGTCTGCACACGAAAAGGCAGGGTTACGAGCAAGGGGCGCGCGTCTTCCACGGCTTTCAGGTTCGCGATCATCCGTACTTGCTCTCCTTCAGTGCCCGGTCCATGTCGCGCTTGTTTTCGCGCTCCTTGATGGCCTCGCGCTTGTCGAAGCTGTGTTTGCCCCGGCACAGGCCGATCTCTACCTTCACGATGCCGCGCTTGAAGTACACGCGCAGGGGCACGAGGGTGAATCCCTTCTCCGCGACGCGCTGGGCGAGCTTGGCAATCTCCCGCTTGTGCATGAGCAGTTTTCGCGGACGTTCGGGGTCGTGGTTCATGGTATTCCCGAATTCGTAGGGGGCGATATGGGCGCCCACGAGAAACAGCTCGCCATGGATGATGTCGGCGTAGCTGTCCTTCAGCGTCATGCTGTTGGTCATGCGCAGGGTCTTCACCTCGGTGCCCTGGAGCGCGATGCCGGCCTCGAAACGGTCCAGCACATGGTACTCACGCCGGGCACGGCGGTTATTAACGATGATCTTTTCACCCATGGGGCTTTCCTCGCTTCGATCAGTTCCGGCGCGGGCCCCAGGAGGGGCCTTCGCATCGCATGTCCAGCCGCGCCACGGGCCGCGCCTCGCCCGTCGTGGCGTTGAGGGTCCAGAGCCGTTTCCGTCCGGTGATGGTGGACATGCACATGATGTGGCGGGAATCGGGCGACCATGAAGGTGATTCACTGTTGCCGCGGGGCGGGTTCATCAACCGCCGGGGTTCCGTGCCGTCGGCGTTCATCAGGTAAATCTGTAATCCCTCCCCGCTTCGCTCGGCCACGTAGGCGATGTGCTTGCCGTCGGGCGACCACGCGGGATCATAGGCGCTGCCCCCCTGGTAGGAAAGACGACGCACGTTCCCCCCGTCCACGTCCATCACGTAGATCTGGGGCGTTCCGCCCCGGTCCGAAACGAAAGCGATACGGCGACCATCGGGCGAAAAGGTCGGGGACGTGTCACCGTAACGGTTTCGGGTGAGACGCCGGGCGTTCGACCCGTCGGGGGATTTCAGGTAGATTTCCGTGTTGCCGTCCTTACTGAGCGTCAGGGCGATGGTCTTGCCGTCGGGTGACCACGCGGGCGCCGCGTTGAGGCCCGGCTCGCGGGAAAGGGGGGTGGAGACACCCGTGCGCCGGTCGAAAACGTAGAGGTAGCAGTACCGCTCCTTGTAGGACAGGTAGGCAATCTTGTTGCCGTCGGGGGACATCTTGGGCTTGATCGAGATGGAGCCATGGCGGGTCACCTGGCGCGCGTTGGCCCCGTCATAGTCCGCCACGTAGATTTCCTTCTTCCCCGTGGGGCCCGCGCTGAAGCAGATTTCCGAGGTTCCGATGCCGGGAACGCCTTCAATGTTGCGGATGATTTCCTCCGAGAACTTGTGCGCGGCGAGGCGGGGATGCTTGATGCCGACGCGCAGTTGCTTGCCGAAGACCTGGTCGCGCGAGAAAAGGTCGAAAAGGCGGAACTCGCAGACGTAGCTGTCGTCTTTCCGCGCGACCTTCCCGTAGACCAGGTTTTCCGCCTTGGTGGCGCGCCAGGCCGTGAAATCCAGGGCCTGCACCTTCGCGGGCAGGCGGCCGAAGCCCGGAGGAAACTGGTCGCGCGAAAGGAGCTTGAAAAGCCCCGAAAAGTCCAGGTCGTAGGCAACGACCTCGGACATCTCTTTTGCTATTTCCGCGAGGCCCGGGTCGTCCGCGGCAAAAACCGGCACCGCGACAGGCGTTCTCATGTCGAGGGTGTTGGTGGAAACGATATTGATATCCTGCGCGGCGGAGCCTGCCGCCAACACGAGTACCAGGGGAACCATTCCGGCTGTTTTCCAAAGTCTCACTGCATTCTCCTTCCGAACGGGTTGGCACGCGCGCCCGGCGGTCTAGCGGGCCAACGTGAATGTATAAACCACGCGCTGCGTTGTCTTGGGAAAACCTTCGGGCAGGGGCGGAAACGGCGCGGCCAGTTTGATGGCCCGCACCCCCGACAGGCCCAATTGCGGGTCGCTGGCTTCCTTCATCACCATGGGTTCCTCAAAGAGGTTGCCCTGGCTGTCCACCCAGAACACCACCTCGGCGGTCGTGGCTTCACGGTCAATCAAAATGCCCGCCGGCACGGTCCAGATTCGCTCCACCTTGCGCTGCACCAGCCGCGCCCACGATACCAACTCCGGCGGCAGATCGGTCGTCGCCGACGTGGTGGCACGGGTGGCCGGGGCCTTCTCGACGGGTTTCGGCGTCGACTTGGGCGGTTCTGGTTTCGGCTCCGGTTTCGGCCTGGGTGGTTCTGGCTTAGGCTTAGGCTTAGGCTTAGGCGGTTCCGGTTTTGGTTTCGGCTTGGGCTTCGGTTTGGGTTTAGGTTTAGGTTTAGGTTTGGGTTTTGCTTTCGGGGGCGGCGGTTTCTTCGGTTCAGCCTTTGGCGGCTCAACCCTGGGGGGCTCGGCCTTGGGCTCGGGTTTCGCCGGCGCGGATGGCGTTTGGACCAATTGCAGCCGGTAAACCTCGGGGGGCTTGGGCTTGCCGTGGGCGCTATAGATAAACCAGGCCACCGAAATCACCCCCACATGGAGGAACACGGAGACCACGAGGGTAAAACGCAGGCCGCGGTGACGGATCCCGACCCAGTACTGGTCGTAATGCTGCTCAATGGCCGCACGGGTGCGAACCGGGCTGTGACGGCTTGGTGTCATGGGGTCTCGGTGACAACACACCACAATCCATGGTGGTCGAGGGCCAATGAAGATACTGCATAGTATACCTTCGTGCCCGTGACGGTTCCAAGGCGCCCTTTGAGGAGGGAGACTTTTCGCGGATCACCCGCGAGACCACGTTACGGTTTTCCTTTCCATGAAGCCCCGTGGTTCCCGGAAAAAGCGGCCACGGTTTCCGGTAATTCGGCAGGGTCGTGTTTCCACGCGACCGTTGGCGGCGAAGACCCCACGCCAGGGGGGAAACCCTCCCCGAGGGGAACCACCTTCGGCCAACGGACAAGGGGGCGCTTGTCCCTGCCCATCCGCCTGACGCCGGCTCCCCTTATCCCCCCGCCAACAACGCGTGCACCTCTTCGGGGGTCTTGCACGCCAGGAGACCGTCGAAAAGTTGCTTATCGCGCAGGGCGAGCATCACCTGCGCCAGCAGGCCCAGGTATTCCTTTTGGGCGCTTTCCGGGGTGGCGAAGATGACGAGGATGTGGACGGGCTGGTTGTCGAGCGTGCCGAAATCGATTCCCTCGGGGGCGATGCCCACGCCCAGGGTGGGCGTGGTAACTTCGGGGATACGGACATGAGGCACGGCGATACCGCCGCCGATGCCCGTACTCTGCACCCCTTCCCGGGCGTAGACCGCCTGGCTGAAGGCTTCGCAGTCGGTCACCGCCGGATTCCGGCATACGGCGGCGATGAGCGCATCCAAAGCGTCATGCTTGGACGCGCCTTCCTTGATGATCACAATCTGATCGACGGGTATTTCGGCGCCAAAGGTACTCATATGCTCTTTCAAAATGGTGGCGGCGGCGATGGGTGACATTCTGCGCATCCGCCGCTCAGTCGAAGTTCAGTTTGGGAAGGTTCTCACGCATGCGGCGCAGCGCCTCTTCGAGACGGTCTTCGCCGACGGTAAGCGAAAAGCGGACATAGCCTTCCCCGTTCTCGCCGTAGGCCGCGCCCGGCGCGATGACCACGGCGCATTTCTCGAAAAGAAAGGCGCAAAACTCCGCGGAGGTGTAGCCTTTGGGCACGGGCACCCAGAGGTAGAAAGCGCCCTTGGGCGGTTCGTAGGTCCAGCCGAGCTCCCGCAGCGTGGCCAGCACGCTCTCGCGCCGGCGCGTATAGATCGCCAGCATCTCGTCCGAGAAGTTATCACACTCGTCCAGCGCCGCGATACCGGCGTACTGTATGGCGTTGAAAATACCGGAATCCGTGTTGGCTTTTGATGTGGCCATGGCATTCACGATGTCGGCGTTACCGCAGGCCATGCCGATGCGCCAGCCGGTCATGTTGAAGGGCTTGGACAGGGAGTTCAATTCCACCCCCACCTCCTTCGCACCGTCGGCATTGAGAAAGCTCAACCGCTCGACCCCGAAAACCACCTCGCTGTAGGGATTATCATAGCAGATCACGATGTCGTTGGACCGGGCGAACTCGACCAGCTCATCCAGGAAGGGCCGCGTGGCCACGGCGCCCGTGGGGTTGTTGGGGTAGTTGAGGTAGAAAGCGGTTGCCTTTTTCGCCACGTCCGACGGAATATCCTCGAATTTCGGAAGAAAATCGTTCTCGTCCTTCATGGGAACCGCATGGGGCTCCGCCCCCACGAACCAGATGCTCGGTTTGTAGCCCGGATACCCGGGGTCCGTCACCAGCACGGTGTCGCCGGGATTGATCACGCCCAGGGCGAAGTGGTGGCAGCCTTCTTTCGAACCGATAAGCGCCACGATCTCTTTCGTGGGATCAAGCTGCACGTCATAGCGACGCGCGTACCAACGGGCCACGGCGTCACGAAAAGACTGCATCCCCCATTCTTCGTCGGTGGGGTAGCGGTGGTTCCCGGGATCCTGCGCGGCCTTGCACAGCGCGTCGATGACGGGCTGCGGCGTGGGGTCCACGGGATCGCCGATGGCGAGACTGATCACATCGATGCCCCGCGCCTTGGCTTCGTTGATCTTGTTGCGCAGGGTCATGAACAGGTAGGGCGGTATCTTCTTCAGACGGTTGGCAGTCTGCATGGAGTCCTTCCTTATGACATGGTGAATCCGTATCCGTTGGCAGGTGAAACGGGGATCATACCTTCCCCCGGTGGTGCGATCAACCTGCCCGATGCGCTCCTCGGCCATTTGACCCTGTGGCATGCAGGTTTTATACTGGCAAGGCACTTGGATCATGGCGTGCCGTGTTTCGTTCGGGCTGACCGTGTGAACCTGGACGGACTGATCGCGGCCCCGTCCCGACCGGGAAAGGTGAGAATGGAAAATCCACCCGTCTCGTTCCTGAAGCTGCTGCCCGAATTCCCCGCGTGGTGGGAATTCGGGGTGCTGGTGCTGGTGGTCTCCTGCCTGGTGGGAGGCGGGCATCTCACCATGCGCCATTGGCATGATCGGAACGAGAGTGTGCCGGTACCCGTTACGCTCATGCTTTGGGTGGGCATGTTCGTGATTTACTTCTCCGAAGTCGTCCTGTTCTACCGGGCCAGCCCCGATACGCACAAGCTGGGTATCCTGGCCTGGTGCCTGATCTTCTGGACGATACCCGTCACGTACTTCACCTATGCCATCGTGACCTCGCTGGCAAACAGCACCATCGACCGCATCGGCCCCTACAGTGCGCGCATCGAGGATCCCTCCGAATTCGCTTCCGCCCGAAAACTGGCCCTTCGCGGCGACGTGGACGCCGCGGTGGCGCGTTACCGTGATTACCGGGACAACCGCGAGGCGGCCTTGTTCGAGGCGGCCCGGCTCCTCAAGTCCGAAAGCCGCTACGAAGAGGCGGCCGGAATGTTCGCCGAGATTGCACGGGATTTCAACATGACGCTTCCCGTATGGGCCGAGGCCACCTACCAGGAAGCCAAAGTGCTCGAGGTCCATTTGGGCCGGCCCAAGGAGGCCATGGCCCTGATGCGAAAAGTACTCAACCGGGCGCCGGAAAGCCGATTCAGCCAAATGGCCAGTGCCGACCTCGCCCGCCTGCAGGTGCTTGACGAGGACTTTCTCCAGGCCCTCGAAGGCGGGGAAGTGGTGGCGCCCAAGGACCCCTTTTACGCCCGAACCGAGGAACGGCGAAAGGCTGAAGCCGCGATGGAGGAGGCCGAGGACGCCTATCCGGACCCTCCCCCGACGGACCCTTTTTTCCGCCCCCATCCCGCGGTGGATAAAGACTCGGACAAGGATTTACACGCCGACTCCAGCCAACCCGCCGATAAGATCCGCTTTCGCGGCCATCAGGAAGGCTGATCGCGGCCCCATGGATTTGCACGCCACCGCCCACGCCCTGGTCAAGGATCTTGAGCCCCTGCGTTTTTCCACCCCGGTGACACACGTGTATAACCCGCTCATCCATGCCGCCAGGCCACACCACGCTTATCTTGAACGTTTCGGCCGCGGTCCGCGCGAAGTGCTGCTTTTGGGCATGAACCCCGGTCCCTGGGGGATGGCCCAAACCGGTGTGCCTTTCGGCGACGTGACCATGGTGCGCGATTGGATGGGCATTAACGCCCCGGTGGACCGCCCCCGGCAGGAACATCCCAAGCGTCCCATACGGGGCTTCGACTGCCCCCGTTCGGAGGTCAGCGGCACCCGGTTCTGGGGCTGGGCACGCGAACGCTATGGAACGGCGGAACGCTTTTTCCGGCAGTTTTTCGTTTATAACTATTGCCCGCTCTGCTTCATGGAGGAGAGTGGAAGGAACTTCACGCCCGACAAGCTGCCCGCCGACGAGAGAACGCCCCTGACCGATGCCTGTGACCGGGCGCTGCGGCGGGTGGTGGCGTATCTGCAACCCCGCCTTGCCATCGGTGTCGGCGCTTTCGCGGGCAAACGCCTTCGCGGGGCGCTCCGGGATTTCCCGGGTGAAATCGGCACCATCCTTCACCCCAGCCCCGCCAGCCCCGCCGCCAACCGCGGTTGGGCGGAAGCCGCCGAAAAACAGCTCAAGGCACTTGGTGTGACGTTCTGAGTGGAGAAAATCACACGGACGAAGGTAAAACCATCGGTGTTTGTCCGTGTGCGTCCGTGTTAGACTTTTGCTCAACAGTCCATTCTGCGCCATAACCCCGGGAACGCCTCACCATGACCTTGCATGCCTCACGCCTGTTTCCCTTCTGTCTTCTCCTGGCCCTTGCCCCCATGGCCCATGCCCTGCCGGAGCAAACACTGGTGTTCTGCCGTGATGCCTTCGAGGCACGCCGGGACAAGGCCTTCGAGGCGTTGCGTGGAAAACCGCTGAGGGTGGCGAAGAAACGCGCGCCCCTGGGACCGGGCCGGGCGCCTTACACCCGTCACTACACGTACTCCATCACCGACTTCGCCATGCGCGCCTTCTGGCTCAACGAACAGGTGGACGTGGCCAACCAGGCGCTCGCCGAGAATTGCGATTACTACATCGGCAGCCGCCCCGCCCGGGACGACCGGGACAGCTTTTACTGGGCCATTGACGTGATCCTTCGCATGGTCGAGTTTTACGGCGCGCACGGTACACGGGACGCCGGGCGCCTAGCCCCGGCGACGGAAGCGAAGGTTTACGAGATGATGTGGCGCTATGCCAACGATCACGCCGACCTGTCCCGGGCGGAATTCGCCAAGTCCAAGACCTGGCACGTGTGGGAATCGGAGAACCATCACCTCCAGTTATTCTCGACCCTCTGGCAATTCAATAAGCTGTTAAAGGACGCGCCGGATTACCGCGACCGCGTCTTTCCCGACGGTCACACCCCGGCGGAGCACCACGCGGCGTGGACCGCCTATGCCGGGGAATACCTGCGCGAACGGGCGCGCAAGGGGTTGTTCATCGAGAGCGCCAACGGCGGCTATGGCTTCATGTCGATCAAGGGCATCTACAACATGTACGATTTCGCGGAAGACGCGGCATTGAAAGCCCTGGCGGGGAAACTGCTCGATCTCTACTGGGCCACGTGGGCCGAGGAGAGCATCGACGGCGTGCGGGGTGGGGGAAAATCACGCCTTTACCAGGGCGGATCGAGCCGCACGGGCACCTATGGCGTCTATCCCCTGCTGTGGTATTACGCGGGCCTGGGAACGGCCACCCGGCCCTCGGGCAACTTCTTCACGCCTCTCACGAGCGCCTACCGTCTGCCCCTGGTCGTGCTCGACCTCATGCTGGACGCGGAAGGCCGGGGATGCTATGAGATCCGGCAGCGACGCATGGGGCTGGCAGAAAAGGGCTTTTACGGTCCCCCCGATTACCGGATGCGCACCGACACGGGCGGCATCGTTCGCTACAGCTATTGCACGCCCGACTTCATCATGGGCACCCAGTTGCTCGAAGCGCGGCCCCTGGAGGACTGGGCCATGATCAGCAGCCAGAACCGGTGGCACGGAGTTATTTTCCGGGGCCATCCCAATGCGCGCATCTTCCCCCAATGCCAGTCGCCCGACACCACCACCTACAACCAGCAGTGGTCCGCGCAAAGCAAGGGTTCCCTCATCGCCCAACGTCTGAAGGAAGGCACCCAGGCGAAGAAGACCGGGAACATGCGGGTGTGGTTTTCCGACGCCGGCCTGACCAACCGGGCGCGTGCGGATGGATGGACCTTCGCCGAGGCCGAAGGCGCCTACGCCGCCGTTCGCCCGGCGCGGGGCGGGTGCGCCTGGAACGTGGGGGAAGACCCGAATGGCGGCGACTTCCTGGTGATGGACGATGCCTACAGCCCGGTCATTATCGAGGTGGACCGCAAGTCCAACCACGCGAGCTACGAAGCCTTCCAAAGCGCCATGGTGAAACTGCCCCTCCGATGGGAAGGCGACACCCTCCACTACCGGGGCCTGGGCGGAGACACCCTGACCTTCCACGCCGACTACGCCGCGCCCCCGGAAATCAACGGAAGGCCGGTTGACTACGCGCCCAAGATGGTCTTCGACAGCCCCTATGTTCGGAGCAAGTGGAACAGCGGCGTGGTGACGGTGCGAAAGGACGACCGGGAGTTGGTGCTGGATTTTCGCGGGGCGAGGTGATTCCCCGCCCCCCTGTGTTTCCCGAAGAAATACCCACTGAGCCATGGAGGAAACCATGACAAGCCGTGAACGCGTAATGAAAGCGCTCGCTTTCGAGCCCACCGACCGGGTCCCCCGGGATTTGGGCGGGATGCTTTCGACCGGCATCAGTTGTTTCGCCTATCCTGACCTTGTGAAAGCGCTCGGGCTGCCGCCGCGGCGCCCGAAGGTACACGATACAGGCCAGATGCTGGCCCTGCCAGACTTGGATGTGCTCGACGCTTTGGGCTGTGACGTGGTATCCGTGTTCATGCACTTGGGCGTATCCAACGCTTTCGATCAGTTCGATCCGTGGCATCCCTATGATTTCGGGGGCCGCCTGAAAGCCCTGGTTCGGAACCCGGCTGATTTTGAAACACTCGACGACGGCACTATCACGCAATCGAATGGACAGCTTCGCATGCCACCGGGGGCCTATGTGTTTGACGCGGAACACGGCGGTCAGGCGTTCTCCTTGACGGAGGATCTGCCCCGGCCCGACGTAAAAGCCTTTGAAAAGGGCTTACGCCAAAGCCGCTTGAGCGATAATGCCCTCGCTGATGTGGTTTCCCTGTGCAGGCGTGCGCGGGAATCGACGGACCGCGCCATTTTCTTTAACGGGCCGACGGCCGGCATCGCCATCGCGGCCCATGGAGGCCTGGCGATCTTCCCGCTCCTGTGCATGACCGAAGCGGACCTGGTGGCGGAGTTGCACGAGGTGGCCCTGTCCCATGCTGAACATGAAGTGGGCCGACTGCTCGAAGCGATTCATCCCTACATCGATATCTACATGGTGAACGCAGATGACTGGGGGCTGCAAAATCAAACCCTGGCGCCCCCCGCGCTCTACGAAACACTGTTTCTGCCCTACTACCGGCGGATCAACCGGACCATCCACCGCGCGGCCCCCAACGTGAAGACCTTTCTCCACTCTTGCGGGGCGATCTATGACCTGATCGACCTGGTCATCGACAGTGGATTCGACATTCTGAACCCCGTGCAGTGGACGGCGGGCGGACACCCCTTCCCGGCGTGGAAGGAACGGTGCCGTGGCCGAATCGCCTTGTGGGGCGGCGGGGTGGACACCCAGAAGACCCTGCCTTTCGGTACCGTGGAGGAAGTGGAGGCCGAAGTAAGGAAAGTCGTGGACTGCCTCTCCGAAGGCGGCGGTTATGTATTCAATTCAATCCATAATATCCTGGCGGAAATCCCCGCGGAAAAGGTTATCGCCATGTACAAAGCCGCCGGAGAGCGACCGCTTCGGTAGTCCTTTCCCAGACCGGCTTGGCCGGAACCAGGCATCGCCACCGCCGAGGCGTCGTGCCTGGCGCGTCCCCCATCACCTGCGGTGCGTTGAAGTTCCCTCCAGTACCCTGACGCTGTAGCCGTCGCCGCCATCCAGCAGGACCTCGGCATCGGGAAGACGCAAGCCGCCCAGTGCAATGGCGGGCCCCTGGAGAAGGGTGTGCGGGTCGTCTCGATAGATGAAGTAGAGCGAATAGACACCCTGGTCAACGAAGAAAGACACCGTGCCGCCGGGGGGCAGCGTAGCGTCGCGACCTTTGCCCTCCGCGCGCAGCCCCAATGTAACCTGAACGCGGGTGGGATTCCGAACCAGGATTTCGTAGCTGCCGCGGCGCAGTGAATGGCGGAACTCGGGCAGCCGCGCGGGGCGAAGACGGCCGCTTGGCCGGTCCGCTTCGCGTTGACGCCGTGACGCGCCGGCCACGTGTACCCGGGGACCGGGGGCAGGTTCCGGCCGGGGCTCGTATTCTTCCTCGGCGGCCGCTTCCGGGGCGGAAGGCGCTTCGGCCACCGCTTCGGAAAGGGCTTCCCCGCGCGTTTCCTCCCCGGCAAAAGCATCGGGCCCAGGGGCCGGCGAGGGTTCTTCCCCATCTTCGGCCAAGGGCGCTTCAGACCGGGTCGTTTCCGCGCCACCGTCCACCCCGGCCGCCTCCGGCGCGACCGTACCGGGGTCGGAGACGGGGCCCGGATTTTCCGCGGACGGTGCGCTTTTTTGGGCCTTCGCCTTCCGTTTCGCCAACTTTGCTTTCGCACGGGCCGCGGTTTCACGGCCCGTATTCTGCCGAAGTTTTCCGTTCTCGAAGCGCCCCACGAAGGTTTTGCCGGCCCGATCCGTCCAACGGTAATAAATCACCTCGACCGTGCTTGCCGACACGCGCTTGGGCGCGGGCTGGATGCGCAGGGCCTGCCGCAAAGGCGTGCCCGGCTTGAGCGCCTCGTGGTCCGCCTTGTTGAGCAAAGGCTTCTTGCCCGTGACCTGCCGCGACCCCGTTCGGAAGGCGGTTTTCTGAACCAGTTTCCCATCTTCGAAACGGCAGATAAAGCTCGCGCCCCGCGGGTCGGACCACCGATAGGTGACCTTTTCCACCTTCATTCGGCGAAGCTCTTCGCCCTCGCCGCCCAATTGCTTTACAGCCTCCTCATAGGCCAGCCCCGTGCGAAACAGCGCCGCGGGGGTCAGATCAACCGGTTTCGTGGACACGACCCCGGGCACACGGGCCGGTGCTTCGGCGTCATGATCCCCGGCACCCCAAGCAACGGCCACCATCAACCCCATTGCCCAAACGGCGGCCTGCACGGCAAATCGTCTCTTGGGATCGTTCATGGCTTTTCCTCGGCGCCTTGGCATCCAGCTTTATCCAGTATCATCCCAACGATCATCATTTGCAAGTTCCTTGTGAGTCCTTGTGAGGCCTCTGCGAGATTGTAACCCTCCCCACCCGTCATGCCCGTGGGCGGCGCGTGCCCCGGTCAATGGAAAGCCTGCCTTTTTTAACGAGAGATACCGTCGCCACCGGCACACGGACGGCCGTATCTGTGCTATGATCAGGGCGTGTTCATGGTGTAAGACGCGAGTAAGCGGGAGACCGCCTCAAGCGTCTTTGTCTTGTACGGTGAAAACAGATCCATGCCCGAATTTGTACCCCAGGCCGGCGGCCAGGCCGGCGTAAAAGAACGGCAAAAAGTTGAACGGCCGCGCCGGTTCAAGGTGCTGCTGCTGAACGATAACTACACCACCATGGACTTCGTGGTCATGGTTTTGAAAACGGTGTTTCATAAGTCCGGCAATGAGGCCCGGAGCATCATGCTCCGCGTACACGAGAATGGAACGGGCGTCGCTGGGGTATATGTTAAAAGTATCGCCGAAGCCAAGGTGAAGAAAACGCACCGGCTCGCCCTCGCCCATGGTTTTCCCCTGCGATGCGGCATGGAGCCGGAATAGGTTGAATGCATGATCAGCAAGGAATTTCAGGCCGCTCTCGGGGCCGCCCTGGACGAGGCACGCAAGCGGCGCCATGAATATGTATGTGTCGAGCATGTGCTTTACGCACTGCTCGACGACGCCTATGGCGCGGAGGTGCTTACCGCCTGCGGCGCGGACCTGGACTATCTCCGGGAAGCGCTCTCCCGTTTCTTCGAGGAAATGGTGGACGTGGCGCCTGGCAGGGGGCGCGTGGTTCTACAACAGACCCCCGCCTTCGAGCGGCTCTTGCAGCGGGCCGTCACGCATGTCCAGTATTCCGGCAAGGAGGAAGTGGATACCGGTGATATCCTGGCCGCCATCTTCGAGGAGGAGGACTGCTTCGCCACGTTCTACCTGGAAGAACAGGGTGTCACGCGTTTGGACGTGCTCACCTACATCAGCCATGGGGTCACCGCCGGGGGGTTGGGCGAAGCCGACGAGGCGTTCTCCTTCGGGGAGGAAGAGGAGGACGACGGCCCGGATGTCGCACCGGAGAAGGGGGACAAGCGGGAGAAGCGCAGTGCCCTCGAAGTTTTCACGGTAAACCTGAATCAACGCGCGGCGGAAGGGAAGATCGATCCGCTCATCGGGCGGCACGCCGAACTTCGCCGCTGCATCCGCGTGCTTTCGCGGCGCCGGAAAAACAACCCCATATTCGTCGGGGAGCCTGGCGTCGGAAAGACAGCCCTGGCCGAAGGATTGGCCCTTCGCATCCACGAGGGCCAAGTGCCCGGGGCCCTGGCCGGGGTGAAGATCTTCGCCCTCGACCTGGCGGGCATGTTGGCGGGCACCAGGTTCCGCGGTGATTTCGAGCAGCGCCTGAAAGCGGTCATCCAGGAGATCGAAGGACGCACGGACATCATCCTCTTCATTGACGAAATGCACACCGTCGTGGGTGCGGGTGCCACGAGCGATTCCACCATGGACGCCTCGACCATCCTCAAGCCCGCCCTCGCCTCGGGCGCGTTGCGTTGTATCGGTTCCACCACCTACGAGGAATACAAGGGAAAGTTCGAGAAGGATCGGGGCCTGTCCCGGCGGTTCCAGAAAATCGACATCGACGAGCCGGGCGTGGAGGAGACCGTGCGGATCCTGCGCGGACTCAAGGCGCGCTACGAGGAACATCACCAGATCCACTTCACCGACAGCGCCCTGCGGGCCGCGGCGGAACTGAGCGCCAAGCACATCAACGACCGCTTCCTCCCCGACAAGGCCATCGACGTGATGGACGAGGCGGCGGCGAGCGTGCGCGTCGAAGGCACGGCGGGCCGGAAACACATCCGGCCCCATGACGTGGAGAAGATCGTCGCCGAAATGGCGAAAATCCCTGTCCGCTCCGTGTCCTCCACCGACCGTGACAAGCTGGCCGGTCTCGACGCCGATTTGAAGAAGCGTGTTTTCGGACAAGACGACGCCATCGACCAGGTGACGCGGGCCATCAAGCGCGCCCGCGCCGGGCTCGGTCGTCCCAACACGCCCATCGGATGTTTTCTCTTTACCGGCCCCACGGGTGTGGGCAAGACCGAGGTGGCGCGGCAACTCGCGGCCATCCAGGGCAACCACTTCGCCCGCTACGACATGAGCGAATACATGGAGAAACACGCCGTGAGCCGTCTCATTGGCGCGCCCCCGGGCTACGTCGGCTTCGACCAGGGGGGACTGCTCGTGGATGAAATCCGCCGCCACCCCTACACCGTGCTGCTTCTCGACGAAATTGAAAAGGCCCACCCCGATCTCTTCAGCATCCTGTTGCAGGTCATGGACAACGCCTCCCTCACCGACAACACGGGGAAACGGGCCGATTTTCGCAACGTGATCCTCATCATGACCTCCAACGCCGGGGCGCGTGAGATGGCCGGCCAGAGCATCGGATTCCGCGCCGGAAGCGACGACACCAAACACAAGAGTGCCAGGGCCATCGAAAAGGCCTTTTCCCCCGAGTTCCGAAACCGTCTCGACGCCACCATCACCTTCGACGCCCTTCCCATGAACGTGATCGAAAGGGTGGTGGACAAGTTCATCGGCGAGATCCAGGCGCAACTTATCGGGCGCAAGGTAACCCTCACCCTCACCCCCGGGGCCCGCCGCTATCTCGCCGAAAACGGCTACGAGGAAAAATACGGCGCCCGCCCACTACGTCGCCTTATCCAACAGGAAATAGAAACCCCCCTCGCCGACGAACTCCTCTTTGGAAAGCTCGAAAAGGGAGGCGGTGTCGAGGTGGATGTGGAAGATGGCGGGCTGGTGCTTTGCTACGGGGGATGAGGCCGGGGGCGGCTCTCCGCCGGGCAGGTGTCCGGCACGGGCCGAGCTGTGCTACACTGCCCGAAATACCGGAACCCGGTGGATGGAAAGGTTCATCCCCTCCCCAAGGGATCCGGGCGACACCCGTGCCACGGCGTTGAAAGAACGGTCTCGCGACGTCTTTCCGCCGGTCACGCATCCGAGGAAATACCATGGCCCTTATTGTCAACGGCGAGCGAATTGAAGATTCGGAAATCGAACAGGTGCGCCGCCAGCTTGAATTACAGCAGGGCGGTCAACCCGGCGCGGCCTCCGGTGACTTGGACGAGAGTCCGTCGGACTTCGCGCGGGACGCGGCCATCGCCCGGATGCTCGTCAAGCAGGAAGCCCTTCAGGTCGATCCTGAAATATCGCCAAGCGCCGTCGCGGCGGAGCTCCAGAAGATTATCGACGACTGCGGCGGCGAAGAAGCCTTCCAGAAACAACTCGATTCGGTCGGCGGCAACCGCGAAGACGTGGAACGTGACATCGCGCTGCGTTTGAAGGTGGATGCCCTGCTCGACGAGGTCTGCAAGGATCTCAAGCAACCAACCGAGGAAGAGGCCAGGGCCCACTACGAGGCACACCGCGATTGGTTCATGGTGCCCGAGCGCATTCGCGCGGCCCATATCGTCAAACATGTGGGCGGAACCGTGCTCGATCTGCACCAGCCCCGCGAGGAAATGCAGACCATGCGACGGATGATCGCCCAAGGCACGCCTTTCGAGGAACTGGCCGCGCGGAACTCCGATTGCCCCGAGAATGCCGGCGACCTGGGCTGGTTCGCCCGGGGCGCCATGGTGCCCGAGTTCGAGGACGTGGTTTTCGCCCTCGGCAAGGGCGAGGTGAGCGAGGTTTTTGAAACACCCTTCGGCCTGCACATCGCCAAGGTCTACGACCGTGCCCCCGCCCAAGCCCGCACCTTCGAGGAAGTGAAGGAACAGGTTGCCGGCGCCCTTTTCCGGGACCGGGAAAACGCCGTGATTGACGCATTCACCGATGGCTTGCGCGAGAAGGCGGTGATTGAGGAAGCGTGATCGGCTGCGGGCCGGTGTACATGGGAGACAAACCATGACGGAGACCTTGGGACGGCGCGGATTTTTGCAGGGCCTTGCCGCGGCCACGACCGCCGGCCCCTTGGCGGCGGGTGCCCATGGAGCGACCAACAAGTACCAGGGGGGGGCAAGCCCGTGGCCCCTTTCACTGAACGCGAGTACCATCCGTCCCGCGCCCGTGCTGGACAAGATTCGCGTTGCCGCGGAAACGGGGTGGGACGGGATCGAGCTTTGGATCGATGACCTGGAGAATCACGAGAAAAACGGCGGCAGTCTGAAGGACCTGGGGCGGTCCATCCGTGACCAGGGTCTCTTCGTGCCCAACATTATCGGTCTTTGGAACTGCATGCCCGCGGAACCGGAGGCCTGGGCGCCGGCCCTCAAGGTAACGCGCGAACGTATGCGCATGTCCGCCGAAGTGGGGTCGAAATGCGTGGCGGCCATTCCCATCCCCGACCGGGCAAACTTTGATCTCAAATGGGGCGCCGACCGCTACGGGGAATTGCTCCGTATCGGTCGCGAGGACTACGGTATCACCGTGGCCTTCGAGTTTGTCGGCTTCTTCAAGGGCATTCACCGCCTGGGCCAGGCCTGCGCCGTCGCCATCGACGCCGACGACCCTGACGCCTGCCTGGTGATGGACACCTTTCACCTCTACCGCGGCGGCTCCGGGTTCAACGGCATCCGCCACCTGGATGCCAACTTTATCGCCGTTTTCCATTGGAACGACGTGCCCGGCGGCATGAAACGGGAAGCGGCGGGCGACAAGGACCGCGTCTTTCCCGGTGACGGCGTCCTGCCCCTGGGCCAGGCCCTGCGCGACCTCAAAGCCATCGGCTACACCGGCCCCCTCTCGTTGGAGATCTTCAAGCGCGAATACTGGGAGCAGGATCCGAAAGAGGTAGCCCGCGCGGGAATCGAGAAAATGCGGGCCTGCGTCGCGGCCGCAGGGGTCGTGTAAATCACGTGACCACGCCCCGCAACACAAGAATGGGGTGAAACACGAAATACACAAAACACACGAAAGGGGCGTTACACGCAGAAACCACCGTCCAATGCCACGCCCCATCGTCATCCCCGTGAACGCGGAGTTCCACGAGCAGGGGAAAACACCGTAACCTTTCCCATGGATTCCCGCCTTCGCGTTCCTTCGCGGTGTTCGGGGAAAAACACTCCATAGAAGCGGGTATGAGCGGGGCAAGTACCGTTTTTGAAAGCGGAGACGGGACGGTCCCGTTCCCCTGTCGCCCAAGCGTCAAACTTGACTCCGGGCTCCCCCTCGGGTAGCCTGTGCGCTGTGTTCGATGCGGCCCGAAATGGTCGGGCCGCCACGATACGAAAGGTACTTTCATGAGCACCCTGCGTTTCCTCTCCATTGTCGCGGTCATCGTGCAGATCCTTTCCCTGGCCGCCAAACCGGCCTTCGCGGCCGATCCCGCCAATCTCGACGATATAAAAAAATGGGCGGAAGGCCTGGATCCCATCAATACCTACCAGAGCGATGTGGCCATGAAAATGCAGATGGGGGAAAGGAAAATGACCCTCGGCGGCGAAGTCATGGGCAAGGGGGCGCTCACCCGGTCCCGGATGACCATGGATATGATGGGACAGAAAATGGACACCCTCACGGTGCTCGACAAGAACGATGTCCAATGGACCGAAATGAATGTCATGGGCAAGCAACAGGTCATCAAGATGGACCTGTCCAAGCTGCCCGCGGAACTGGCTGAAATGGTCAGGCAATCGGGCGGGGGCATGCCCGGAGGCGGCGCGGGCCAGGCCTACGGCGCTTTTCTCGGGGATTCCCTCGGTAAGCAGGGCGTGGAGTTCGCCGGCGTCGAAAAGGTGAACGAAGAAACGGTTTACGTCCTGCGTATCCCCGTCGATCTGGATCTTAAACAGCCCGCGCCGGGCGGCAAGCCCATCCCCGAGAAGACCGTCGTGGCCTTTGGCCAGAAGGATGGATTCCCCCGTCGGGTCAGCATGGTCATGAGCGATGGCACGACCATGATGGAAATGGCTTTCAATAATATAAAACTGAATCCGGATCTTGAAGATGGACTGTTCGCCTACACGCCACCCGAAGGCGCGAACGTGATGGACATGGCGGCAATGATGCAGGGTGACAGCCCCGGCGCGGAAAGCTCCGCCCTGTCATCCGGCAACGCGGCCCCCGATTTCGAGGCCAAGACCCTTGATGGCAAGCCCTTCAAGCTCAGCGACATGAAAGGCAAGGTCGTCCTCCTCGATTTCTGGGCCACCTGGTGCAAGCCCTGTATCCAGATGATGCCCCACATGATTGAGCTCAACAAGAAGTTTTCGAAGCAGGGCCTCGTCATGGTCGGCATCAGCATTGATGACAGCGCCAACGCCCCCAAGGGCTACATTGCCAAGAACAAGGACGTCAACTGGCTGCAACTCATGGACGCCAAGTTCAACGGAAAACTTGTTTCCGACCTGTATGGGGTCAGCGGTATCCCCCACACCGTCCTTATCGACAAGGAAGGTAAAATCGTCTTTGCCGATCATCCCGGCCGCCTTGACGATGAGGTCATCGCAAAGCTCTTTTAGTCCCCACCCCTGAAGTGTTGCACAAATGGTCATGAAAACGTGGTTGCCCCGGCATGACCGTGGGCGGCGCGTGTCCCGCGCCAACGGGGCGTTTCACGGTGATGCACGGCCCGCTTCGGGCAGCGGACAAGCGGGGCTTGTCCCTACCACCCCAACCCACCGTCATCCCCGCGAAATCGGGGCTCCATGATACGAGCGACTTCTTGCCCTTTCCCGTGGATTCCCGCTTTCGCGGGAATGACGGAAAGAAGGGGGGGGCAAACACGTATTCGTGATCATTTGACAGAACTTCACTGGGAAGGGACTCATTCCGGGGCCCCCATGTTAAATTATGCCAGCGGAACGGTATGAGACCATGCAGGGTGCGATGTTCATGGTGGCGGCGAACGCGAAATGTCGGATTGTTTCGTTCCCATGGCGGACCATGGGAACGAGCGCGGTTCCAACGCTGTAAGCGTCGCCCTGGGCTTGGTGGTATTCAGGTTGTCTTGGGGCTGTTATGAAAACTGGCGGAGGAGACAGGACTCGAACCTGCAAGCCCGAAGGCGGCGGTTTTCAAGACCGCTGCATTACCAATTATGCTACTCCTCCGCCGTGACCGCGGATCGGTATTGTATCGACACTCGCTTGGTTTATTCCAACTCCCGAATTACCGCTTGCGCGGTTGTTTTCGTGGTTCATCCCATTCTGGACGCCCCGGACAAAAGCCGAATCCCGTCCGTTTTTCTTGTCATTGCCCAAAAGCCCGTTCCAACCCAGCCGGAACCTGGAATCGCCACCGCCGTCCGCCGCGGCCAACCTTCATCTGGCCGTTCATGGCGCGCACGCAGGGGAACACGCCAAGGGCAGGCGTTGTTTATCTGCGACCTTGGGGACTCCCTGATTTCCTCGCCTTGAAGTCCTGGATTTCGTTTACCCCGTTGCACCACGTAAGAAAGCACCTGGAATGTCTGCTTGACAGGATCGATCTTGTTGGCTATAATACCAATCAGCAAAGGAGATGCTCATGGATGCGAAGACGCGAAACCGATACCAGGCACGGGCGAAGATTGTGAAAGCCATGGCACACCCCTCACGTTTGTTCATCATCGACCAGCTTGCCGAGGGTGAACGGTGCGTATGTGAATTAACCGATTTGATTGGGGCCGATAAATCCACTGTCTCCAAGCACTTGAGCGTGCTTAAGGAGGCGGGGATACTTGAGGACGAGAAACGGGGCCTGAAGGTCTACTACCGGCTTCGGGTGAAATGTATCACCCGTATCTTCAGTTGTATCGAGGCGGTGGTCCAGTCAAACGTCGAGGCGAATGCCGCGGTGGTGTGAGGTCCCCCCGGTCTTTTTTTTGCCCGAAAAGGTGCCTGATTGGTCAATAAGCCAAGGAGTTGAGCGTGGACTGGTCGAAAGAGTGGAAACCGTTGGCGTGGATTGCCGCCGCCTTTCTCGTGTGCCTTTATCTCCCCGTTGGTTGGGCGCGCTTCGATAACGCGGTCATGGAATCGCTTCACCTGGTGAAGTGGTATGCCCGGGAACACGTGCTGCTGTGCCTGGTTCCGGCTTTCTTCATCGCGGGGGCCATCGCGGTTTTCATCAGCCAGGCGTCGGTCATGCGGTACCTGGGGGCGAACGCGCCGAAGGTGCTGGCTTATGGCGTGGCCTCCGTGTCGGGCACGATCCTTGCCGTTTGCTCCTGCACGGTCCTGCCGCTCTTCGCCGGCATCTACCGCATGGGCGCGGGACTGGGTCCGGCCACGGCGTTCCTCTATTCCGGGCCGGCCATCAACGTGCTGGCCATTGTTCTCACCGCGCGGGTCCTGGGCCTGCGGCTCGGCATTGCCCGCGCCGTGGGAGCCGTGGTCTTCAGTGTGGTCATCGGTCTGCTAATGCACCTCATCTTCCGCAGGGAGGAAAGGGAGAAAGCCGCGGCTGCGGCCGTGCTTCCCGAGGCGGAAGTGGAACGTCCGCTCTGGCAAAACGGGCTCTATTTCGCCACCATGGTCTGCGTCCTCGTGTTCGCGAACTGGGGGAAAACGGATGACACCGCCGGCGTATGGCATTTCCTCTATGCCTGGAAATGGGTTCTCACCGCCGTGTCCGCCGCCGGGCTGGGGCTGACGATGGTGGCCTGGTTCGGCGTGCGCTGGTGGAAGATCGTGGCGGTCGCGACCGTGGCCGGGGTGGCCGCGCTGGCGACGCCGCATGAACCCCTGCTGCCCTTCAGCCTGGGTGTGTTGGGCCTGGCCCTGGTCACGAACACGGAGAACGAGGGGATGCAGTCGTGGTTCTCCTCCACGTGGACCTTCGCCAGGCAGATTCTTCCCCTGCTTTTCCTCGGCGTTCTGGTTGCCGGGTTGCTCCTCGGGCGACCGGGCCACGAGGGCCTTATTCCTTCCCGGTGGGTGGCGTCACTGGTGGGCGGCAATTCCCTCTGGGCAAATCTCTTCGCGTCGGTCGTGGGGGCCTTCATGTATTTCGCCACGTTGACGGAGGTGCCCATCCTCCAGGGACTGCTGGGGAACGGAATGGGACAGGGACCCGCGCTGGCGCTCCTGCTGGCGGGACCGGCCTTGAGCCTGCCGAACATGCTGGTCATTCGCAGCGTGCTCGGCACGAAGAAGATGGTCGTGTTCGTATCCCTCGTCATCGTCATGGCAACCCTGACCGGCATGTTCTTCGGCGTGCTGGTGTCCTAGTCAAGAAAACAACGGGAGCGATGAGAAACTTCATGAGTATACGGCAATGTGGATACGACCCCGGGAAGGTCCGGGTGTGGCGGCGCTCACGTGGCCTGGTGGCGGTCCTGATAACCGCCGTGATCGTGGCGGGCTGCGCCACGGTGCATCCCACGGACCCCTACGAGAACACGGCGCCCCCCGTGGCGCCCGCCGCCAGGCCCACCACCACGGTCCCCGAAACAAGCGAGGCCCCGGCGGTTTCCACGGCGGGACCGGGCCTTGGACTGGTGTCGTGCATCGACCTCGCGTTGAAGCACAACCCGGAAGTGGCGGCCACGACGTGGGACCGGGAGGCGGCGCTGGCGGAACGGCGCGAGCGGGCCGGTGAACGGTGGCCGAAGGTGGGCCTCTCGGGCGGCATCTTCCACTACCAGGACGATCAGCGGGTGGTGGCGCCCTCCAGGCCCGGCGGTACCAGCTATTTCACCGACGACCTGGCCTCGGCGGACCTGGTGGTCCGGCTCCCCCTTTACGCGGGCGGCAAGATTGTGAACGGCATCCGGGCGGCGGCGTTGCTCGCCGAGTCGTCGGAGCACACCCTGGCGCGGACCCGCCGTGAACTGGTTTTCAACGTGAGCAGTGTTTACTACGGGATCCTGGCCCAGCGCCATGTCATCGAATCGCTCGAGTTTTCCCGCAAGGTGCTCAAGGACCACGTGGACCGGGTGCGCAGCCTCATGGAAGCGGAGAAGGTGGCCAAGGTGGATCTCCTCCGCACCGACGTGCGCCTGGCGGACGTGGATCAGCAATTGCTCCGGGAGCGCAACGCTTTGGCGGTGCAACACCGCGTGCTGGCCAACCTCCTGGGTATTTCCACCGAGGCGACCACGAACCTCGACGTGAGTGGCACCCTGGCCCTCCCCGATGGCGCCACCACGGCGGGCGACGTAACGCAAGCGTTGGCGCGGCGCGAGGACTACGCCTCGGCCAAGGCGGCCCTGGAGGCGCAGGCCCGGCGCGTGGACATCGCCCGGGGAGCACGGGACCCTCAAGTTTCGCTGGAGGCGTCTTACGGGGGGCGCTGGGGCTTTGACGGTTCGGGCGACCCCGTAACCCCGCCGGCGAGTTCCTTGTCCACGACCGCCGGACAGCCGGGGAGCACGGCCATCTCCCACACGAGGCCTTTGCCGAACGGCCGGGCCCTCACCCTGACCCGCACCGCCGGGGGCGCCACCACGGCGCGTGTCTCGCGGGCGGGGGTGGATTCCGCGGATGACTTCGAAGACGTGGGCCGCATCGGGATCACCGTGACGATTCCGATCTTCGAGGGAGGGTCGCTTCGGGCGGCCGTCCGGAAAGAACAGGCCCGCCTGAACGCGGCACGGCAGCGGCTTCGGAAGCTCGAACTCCAGATCCGGCTTGACGTGGAGACGGCTTCGCTGAACGTAGAGACGGCCCGCCAGCGGGTTGACGTGACCCACAAGAGTATCGTCGAGGCGGAAGAGAGCCTTCGGATAGAACGGGAGAAGTACAACCTGGGCAAGGGGACCATCGTGGATGTCCTGGACGCTCAATCGGCCCTTCTCACCGCGCAAACGAGTTACTACCGAACGCTCCGGGATTACAACACGGCGCTTGTTGAACTGCGCCTGGCCACGGGCGAAATACAGACAGGAGACATCTCATGAAACCCGTACTGCTTAAAGGCTTTCGGTTCCTCATCGTAATCGCCGTGGCCGCCGCCCTGGTGGCGGGCGGCAGGGCGTTGATTCAACGAAAAAAACAATCCCTCGCTCGTGCGCCCAAGTACGTGGCGCCCTCGACCCTCGTGGATACGGCAACCGCCTACCTGGGTGATCTGCCCGAATCCCATGATTACCTGGCGATCATCGAACCGGTTAAAGAGGCCAAGGTGACCGCCCGCGTCACGGCCACGGTCGATACGGTCTTGGTTGATGAAGGGGATACGGTGACCGCCGGACAGGTCCTGATGACGCTGGACCATCGGCAAATGGACGCGCAGATCACGTCCGTGGAGGCCCAAATCAAACAGGCCCAGGCGGACTTGGAGGGCAGCCGGGGCACGGTGGCCTCGCTGCAGGACTCCCTGGCGTATTGGAACCGGGAGACCAAGCGGGACAAAGCCCTGGCCGAGAAGGACACGATTCCGGGGGCCGAAGCAGAAGCCACCGCGGAGAAGATGAACGAGGCCCGGGGTAAACTGGTGGCCGCCCGGGAAAAGACCAACGCCCTGGTGCAGCAGATTGCCTCGCTCAAGGCCAAGGCCGAGGAGTTGTGTACCACCCAAAGCTATTGCGTACTGAAAAGCCCTTTCGCCGGAGTGATCACAACCCGCAACGTGGACCCGGGCGACCAGGCCGCGCCGGGCAAGGCGCTGTTGGTCGTGCAGGACGCCGGCACGATGATGGTGGTCATTGACGTGCCCCAATCCGATCTGCCCGCGGTCAAGGCGGGTCTGGAGGTCACTTTCCCCGTGGACGGAGAGGTGCGCACCGCGAAAATCACCCGTCTCTATCCCGCGCTTAACCGGGCCCGCACGCTTCGGGCCGAGGTGGTGCTTTCGAAGGAGGAGGCCGCCGGGCTGACCCTGGGGCAGTACCTGACGGCCACGGTCGTTTTCCAGCGCCGTAAAAGCGTGCCGCTGATTCCCGTGGCCAGCTTGATCGAAGGCAACCTGGAACACCCGAAAGTCTTCGTGATGAAGGACGGTCAATTGGAAGCGCGCACCATCAGGGTGTTGGGCACGGCCTGCGAGCAGGCCGCCGTAGAAGGCGTGAAACCGGGTGAAGAAGTGGTTGTCCATTCCTTCCTCGGCTGGGCGCGGCTCGCGGACGGAATGAAGGTGGAGGCAGCACGATGAATCTCTCCGATTTCTCCATTAAGTCGCCCTATGCCGTGGTGGCGTTCTGCCTCCTGGTGGCCGCACTGGGCGCGTTCGCCTTCTTCCGTACCCCCACGGACCTCTTCCCCAACACGGTACCGCCGCAGGTGGTGGTCGTGACGGTGTGGCCGGGCGTCGACGCCGACGACATGGCCGACAAGGTAACCCAAATCATCGAGAAGGAATTGAACACCCTGGGCGGGCTGAAGCGCATTACCAGCACCAGCCGCGACGAAGTGTCTTCCATCAACGCGGAGTTCCACTATTACAAGAACCTGGGCGAGGCGGTGGTGGATGTTCAGAACGCCGTGGGCAGAATCCGGGCCGCCTTGCCGCCCGCGATTCTTGAACCGCGTATCTACCGCATCGCCAACGCCACGCGCCCGCTGCTTACCCTGTCGCTCACACCGAAAGAGGGAGGAACGAAAGACCTGTCCCAGATCCGGCTGTTGGCGGAAAACCAGATCGAGGACGAGCTCCTCAACGTCGACGGCGTGGCGGATGTCGATGTCTTCGGGGCGCATAAGCCGGAAATCCAGGTCCGGGTCTCCCGGGAAAGCCTGGCCGCGAACGACCTTACACTGAACGACGTGGTGGCCGCGCTGGCGCGGCAGAACGTCTCGGCGCCGGCCGGAACCATCTACGCGCCGAACCGGGAGTATCTCCTCAAGGTATCGAACGAGTTTGCCAACCTCGACGAGATCCGAAACATGCCGATTCGCTTCGACCAGGGGGCGGTCCTGCGTATGCGCGACATTGCGGACGTTTCCCTGGGCGAAGCGGAGCAGCGCAGCGTATACCACGGCAACGGCCGGCCCGCCATCGCCGTGAATATCATGCGTCCCGAGGGCGGCGCCACGGTTACGGCCATTCGGAATATCAAAGCGAAACTCCCCGTTCTGACGGCGGAATACCCCGATATCGACTTCACCATCACCGACGACCAGCAACCGATTATCGACCTCAATGTAAGTGGTATGCGCATGTCCCTGGTCCAGGCCGTGTTGCTCACCGTGGCGGTTATCTTCCTCTTTCTGGCCGATATCCGTGCCGCCGTGGTGGTGTCCGTCAGCATTCCCATGGCCTTCCTCGCCAGTCTCGTGGTGCTCTGGTTCAGTCCCTATACGCTGAATATGGTGACCCTCTCCGGCCTTATCATTTCCGTGGGCATGGTCGTCGATGCGTCCATCGTGGTGCTGGAAAACATCTACCGGCACTACCGCGAAGATCCGAACAAGAACCCCCTTCGAGCCGCATCCGCCGGGGCGCGAGAGGTGACGCTCGCGGTCACGGCGGGCATGTTGACCACGGTTATCGTGTTGGTGCCGGTCATGTTCGCCGGCGGCTACACGCAACAGGTCATGCGGCCCCTGAACCTCATGATCTCGGCGACCCTGGTGGCCTCGCTCTTGGCGGCGCTGACCATCGTGCCGTTGATGGCGTCGCGCCTGCTGGCGCACGGAGAACGAAGGCGCAATATCATCGAACGTGTCTTCTCGGTGACCGACCGGGGCGTTGAAGGGCTGTCCCGCGTGTACCTGGCCCTGTTGCGCGGCGCGCTCAAGCATCGCTGGCTCGTGATTCTCCTCGCCCTGGTTTTCCTCGTATTCACCATGAAGCAGGTCAAGCCGCTCCTGGGCGGCGAGTTGATGCCGCCCATGGATACGGGGATTGTGAATCTTGTCTTCGAGACGCCTTCCGACTACACGCCCCATCAGGTCGAACGGACCCTTTCAGAAGTGGAGGCCATGCTTTATGAAACGCCAAGCGTGTTGACCATCTCCTCCACCGTGGGTTCGGAACCGGGAGAGATCAGCTTCGGCGGAGGCGGCTCCACGGCCCAAACGGGCAAGATCAAGATCACCCTGCTGGACCGCACCCAACGCGCCGATGACATCTGGAAGATCCAGGACCTTTGGCGCGGGAAATTGCGCAAGATGGAAGGTGTGCAGGATTTCACGGTCAGCGAATACGGCGCGACCCCCCTGTCCACGACCCGCGCTCCCCTCGACATCATCATCAGCGGACCGGATCCAGCCGTACTCGACGAACTGGCGGCCCAAACCTTGCTGGACCTCGACGGAACGCCGGGCCTCGTGGACGTACGCCGAAGCTGGCGCATTGACAAGCGGGATTGCCGAATCAAGATCGACCCCGACCTGGCCGAACTTTACCACGCCTCCCCCCCCGCCGTGGCCAAGGAACTGCGCACCGCCGTGAAGGGCATTTCGGCCACTTCCATGCGCCTCACCGGCTATCTCGACATCCCCGTCACGGTACGGTACCGCGGGGCCGACATTACCTACCCGTCTCAACTGCGCGATGTCTATATCAACACGCCCCTGGGGCAGGTGCCCCTGCGTGCCATGGCCCAAATACACCCCCATAAAACCCAGCCCTTCATTACCCGCGAAAACCTCTTGCCCACCATCGACATCACCGCGGTGAACCGAGGCTACACCATCGGCCAGGTCACCGCCATGGTGAAAAAGAAACTGGCCGACATCAGGACGCCCGCCGGCTACACCATCCGCGTTGCGGGTAACGGCGTGAACATGGTGATCGGCCAGCGGGAAATGGGCCGCGCCCTGATGATCGGCTTCGTGCTGCTTTTCATTCTCCTCGTGGCCATGTTCAAGTCGTTCCTGCACCCCTTCACCATCATGGCCGCCATACCCCTGGCCGTGGCCGGCGGGTTCTGGGGCTTGCTTATCTTCGACAAGCCCATGTGCAAGCCCGCCATGATGGGCATGATTCTCCTGGGCGGCACCATTGTGAACAACAGCATTCTGCTGCTCGATTTCATTATCAACGCGCGCGCCAAGGGCATGGCGCGCGATGAAGCCATCTTGCAGTCCGTGCGGTTCCGGCTGCGGCCCATCCTGATGACGACTGTCTCGACCATTGTCGGATTGTCTCCCCTCATCTTTGAAATGGCCGTCGGTCTCGAACGCATGAGCCCCCTGGGCATCGTTGCCGCGTCGGGCCTGCTGGTCGGAACCTTCCTGACCATGATCGTCGTCCCCGTGGTGTACTCCTCCTTCGACAGCCTCGGGAACATGTGCGCCAAGGGATGGCGGTGGTTCACCTTCGCCCAGTCCAAATCAACCGAAACGTAAATCCCGACTGGACCGTGTCCGGCAGACATTTGCCTCACGGGCCATTCGGGAAACTGGGTATCTCCCTAGAAACAAGGAGATTTCTGAAAAATGAGCACACGCGAAGAACTGGTTGAAGTCGGCATGGCCTGTATCCCCTGCGTGGGAAAGGCGGGGCGGGAAGCATGACCGGCATGGAACAGTTGGTCCTCCTGGCCGTGGTGTTCTTCGCCATATCGACCGTCTTTTCCATGATCGGCATGGGCGGCGGAATCCTCTATGTGCCCATTCTTCTGTTTGCCGGTTTTTCCATCAGGGAAGCACCATCGATCAGTCTTATCCTGATCCTGGCCACCTCGCTTTCCGCCACATTCACCTTCTGGAAGAACAAGAAGGTCGATTGGAAACTCGCCCTGGTCATCGATCCACCCACGGACCTCATGGCCTTGGTGGGCGGCTACTTCGCGGGTTACCTCCCCGCGGCGTTCCTTCAGTCGGTCCTCGTGCTGGTGTTGATGGTGGCCGGTACCCTTATGCTCCGGCGGAATAATCTTGCTTCAAAGAGACCGATGGTTACGGGAAAATGGTGGTTATGGAACCGCCACTTTCAGGGCAACGATTACCGCGTGAATCTTCCCCTGGTCCTGACGGCCACCGCGGCCATCGGCTTTCTGTCGGGGATGCTGGGCATCACGGGCGGCATCATCAAGCTGCCCATTATGGTGTTGTTTTGCGGCGTACCCATGGAGATCGCCGTGGCCACCTCGACCGTCATGGTGGCAGCCACGGCCCTGTCGGGCCTGGTGGGGCACACCATGAGCGGGCAGGTGGATGGGCGGGTCGGCGCAATACTGGCGCTCGGCGCGATCCTGGGGGGCACGATGGGAAGCCGGGTTTCCCTCAAGCTGAATCGGCTTTTGTTGAAGCGTGTTTTCGGTGTTGCCGTGTGGCTCATCGCCATTCGTCTGGCGGTCCAACTGTTCACCTGGATGGAACCCGCCATAAGGTAAGAAATAAGTCAACAGGGAGTTTACAAATGAAAGATCTGAAGATTCTTGGAACCGGTTGCGCCAAATGCCAAAAGCTCACGGAAACGGCGGAAGCCGCCGCGAAGGAACTCGGTTTGGATTATGAAGTCGAGAAGGTGACGCGAATCGACGATATCATGGCCTTTGGTGTCATGGTAACCCCCGCCCTGGTGGTGGACGGCGAAGTGAAGGTATCGGGGAAAGTGCCTTCCGTGGAAGACGTGAAGGCCATGCTGGTCTGAACGAAAAGTCAGCCATGGGACCCCTGCCATCGGCAGCGGCTGGTGTGGATAACGTGTCAAAAGCGTTTCAAGGAAAGGAAAGAAACATGTCTGAGCAAACGTCCAACTGTTGCGGAACACTGCGCTACAACATGGTTTTCGCCTGTTCCGGAGCCGCCGACGTGGGCTCCATCTCCGACCGGGCGGCCCGTAAACTCGCCAAGAAAAAGACAGCGTCCATGTGTTGCACCGCCGCTATTGGTGCCGACATTCCCGATATCGTCGGCAAGACTCGGGGCGCGGCCCGGATCGTGGTCCTCGACGGCTGCGATCATGAATGCGCGAAGAAGATTATGAAGAAGGCGGGTTTTGAGCATTTTGCCCATGTGCAGCTTGAAGCGTTGGGCATGGAAAAGGGCAAAACGCCCGTGAGCGAGGAAAACATTGCAAGAGCCGCCGATGCGGCCGGCGCCGCCCTTCTGGATGTCGAGGAATCGTGCTGTTAGCGCGGATCCTCCGACACACTCACCGGTCCGCTTGAAGCGGGATGAACGGATGTGCCCTTACCGCGGGAACAGCCATGTAACCGTGCGGTTTTTTTCACCTCGGTCCTGCTCGGGGTGCTTCGCTTCGGGATCCGATGCTTAGTTCCCTACCTGTGAAGTTCTGTACAAATTGTCGCAAAAACGTGTTTGCCTCTCCCTTACGTCATTCCCGCGAACGCGGGAATCCACGGAAAAGGTCAAGGTACTGCCCCCGACCCATGGCTCCCCGCTTTCGCGGGCATAACGGTGGGGCGGGACACGCATGTTTTCGTGACAGGAGGTACAGCACTTCACGGGGAAGGGACTACATGGCGTCTATTGAATTCCAAGCGTCTTTTCAAGATCCTTGTCGCCGGGAAGTCCCAGTTCGCGGGCGCGCTCATAATAGGGGCGGGCCGCTTCCACGTCTTTCCGCCCCTCGGCATACCACCAGGCGAGATTGTATTGGGCCGGGGCGTAGTCGGGCTTGTCTTTCACGAGGGCTTCGGCCAAGGCGATGGCACCGTCCAGGTCACCCGCGTGGGCGGTATTCACGGCGAGACCGTTTCGTGCATCGGCGTAATCCGGCCGCATGGCCAACGCTTTCCGGTAATACGCGTCCGCCCGGTCAAACTTCTTCTGGTTCATGAGCTGCTTGGCGAGGTAGTAGGCGCCTTCGGGTTCGTCCGCAAGGCCCATATCGACAAGCATGGCGGACACCGCGCCGCGGGCCGCCGCCTCGAAGCGCCGGCGAAACAGCGCGCCGCCGTCTCCCGTCCACTGCTCGATAGCGTTCTCTTCAATGCTGAGGCGCGGCGATCCCAGGTTGGGCAGGGCACGCTTCGTGGGATCCACCAGGCGGTCGCTCGCCAGTACGGGTGAGGAAAAGACCACGAGACGGTTGTCCCAGATCACCTTGCGGCCATCGACCGCGTACATGCGGCCGTCGATCTTGGCCACCAGCGTGCCCTCGTAGCCGAAAAGGCCGTAGGTCACGTTCAGATCCAGCACACGGTCATGGCCCTGGCCGCGCAACGCGCGGAAACGCGCCTTCATGGCCTCCTGGCGTTCCTTCTGCCCCACCACGTGCCGAGGCGCGGACACGCGGGCCAGGTCCGGGCCGAACGTTTCACGGAGTCGTTCTTCCAGGATTTTTTCCATTACCGCGCCGCCATCGTAGTCCGAGAGTACCGATTCAATGGCACGTCGATACCGTGAATTGCTGACCGCCGCGATGCCCGCGCCGATGAGGGTGCCCGCGCTGCCCATGATTTGCAGGGTCCGCCGCGCCGGCGACACGGCCACCACCATTTCATCGTCCGCGCCATCGAGCGACCACGCGGGCCGTTGCGCGCCCGAGATGGCGGCTTGGTCCACCGTGGCCGTCGTGGCGCACCCGGCCACCAAACTGGCGATAACGATCAAAACAGGCAGCCGGGCGATACGTCGCATGGTGTCATTCCTTCATGTGGCCCCGAACAGGGCGCCAAACAATATCCGTAGGCCGAAGACCCCTCAACCGAACGGGAAGATACTATCATGCTACGCCCCATGGGAAAAAGGGGAGATCAAGACGGTCCCCGGCCTTCCCCGCCCCGATCCTGCCACCCGCCGCGCCAGGAAGTGTCCTCTTGCGCCGCGGCCCGGAGGCGGCGCAGGCCCCGCTGCACGGCGCGGCAGACCGCCGACCGGGAGGTCCCGGTGACACGGCCAATCTGCTCGTAGGTCAGGCCGAGAAAGAAGTGAAGCTGCACGCAGTACCGTTCCCGCTCCGTCAGCCTCGCGTCCATCTGGGTGCGAACCCAGCGCAGGAGGAAGGCCTTCCGCTTGCCCTTTTCCAACCCTGCCCGAATCTCCGCCCTGGTTTCGTGCCAGGGGCTTCTCGCTTCTTCGAGGGTGTCGGCCAGGAAGGGGGTGATGGACTGTACTTTGATACGCCTGATGTCGAACCGCATAACTCGATCTCCCGGTACATCGTTCTGGGGAGGCCCCCAATGCGCCCGCCCCGTGTGTTGTTCACAGCGTAGGCGACCAGGCCCGGAAAAGACCTTTGTTTCCTCTTTTCTTGCGCCATGGCTTCTCTTGGCCCGGTGGGGAGGAGGGCAAAGGAGAGGCAAAGACCTTGCATCAGGTAGGCATGAGCGGGTAGGTTCATGGGGAAGCGATTCCGCGACAACCCCGGAGATCGGAACCCATGAGCATCAGGGAAGACCTGCAAAACGCCCTCAAGACGGCGATGAAGGAGAGAAATGCCGCCCGTCTGTCCTGTCTTCGCATGGCCAAGGGCGCGTTGTTGCTGAAAGAAAAGGCGGGGCCCAGGGACCGGCCCATCACGGACGAGGAGGCCCTTCAGGCCCTGCGCGCGGAAGTGAAAAAGCGCCGGCAGAGCATGGAGGCCTTCGAGGAGGTGGGGAAACCGGAGGAGGTGGAGAAGCTGCGGGAGGAGATCGCCATCATCGAAGAGTTCCTGCCCCAACAACTCGGCGCGGAGGCGTTGACCGAGCGCGTGAAGGCGTACGTGGCGGAACATCCCGAAGTGGATCAGGCGGGCCGTCTCACGGGGGCGATGAAGAAAGAGCTGGGCGACTTGGCAGACGGCAAGCTGTTGAACCGGATCTGCCGCGAGGTGTTGGGGCAGGCCTGACCCGGCCTCCGCCTTGCTTTTGCGGGAGGGAGGCTGTCCTCAGCATCCGCACCGCTTCGCGGTGCCTGGGGACAGGCCCCCCCCATGCAAGGCTGAAACCTACCTTTTCCAGATGCAGCGGTAGTTGAAGCGCCGGTTTGGCGCGCTGTCGCCATCGGTGCACAGGGAAATGGGATCCTTCAGTTCGACCGGATTGTCGACCCAGTGGAAATCGAAGGTGAAGGCGTCGCCTTCCAGGCCCAACAGGTTGCGTGGCACAGCCAGTTCCAGTTCTTTTCCGCTGTACCGGTAGGGCAGTCTGGCCTGCTCCACCCATGCGTCATCCGTGGAATACCGCATGATCGTGGTGGTTTTGTCATCCACCACCTTCTGATTGACGAGATAATCGTATCCATACCATCCGGTGTCCGGGTCCTGGTCGGCATCAATGAGCAGGAGCATCCAGTTTTTGTCCGTGCAGGGCGTAAGGACGCTGTTGGCCGCCACGTAGAAGTAAAGGTTCGCGTCATCCACGGCCACCTTTCCGGTGATGATATCATTGCGGCCCGAATCGTTCTTATAGTGCAGTCCGCCATAGCCGGGATAGTCGCGGTGGAACGTGTCGTTCACCGTGTCGCGGTATTCCACCGCGACGGCTTTCCAGTCATCGAACGCACCATCCACGGCCATCTTGCTCAGGCCCCTGTTTTCCGGAACGGGCCGCACCCCCTTGTAGCGCCGGATATTCTGGGCCATCTGCATGTAGTAATTGTCCGTGTAGCCGCCCTTCATGGGGTGGATGCAGCGGTTGAACTCGGCATTGTACTGGTCCACGAAGAAGTAGGTGCTGTCGCGGCGCAGAAACTTCGTGGTCGTTCCCGCGGCGGGGTGGTATTTCCCGGCGGTCCATTCGTTCCAGTCATTGATATAAAGGAATTGCGGGTTGGCCGCCAGCGCCTCGTCCCACCGCTCCTGAAAATAGATGCCATAGCCCTCGGGGTGATCCACCGTTTTGCCCAGCCAGGGCACGTAGGTGGGCTTGGGCAGGTCGTATTCGTTCAACGCCGGTTCGCCATGGGCGCGGCTCCACGATTTGCCCACGACACTGGTGGGATGTTGCGCGGGGGTGACGGCCGCTTCTTCTTTCACGCCCTTGTGGGTGGACACGAGATCGCCCGGCGCCATGGCCTTTACCGGCTCATGGGCGAGGTCATAACCGAAACTCCAATTGTCCTCCGTGCCAACGAAGCGCTTTCCGGCCCACTGGTAATAGCCCCACCACATGGTGCGAAGCGTGAAGAAAGCCTTCACCTCCCTGGTGTAGTCCTGGTAGAACTCCTCCGTATAGTCCGGGTCGCCATAATGGGGGTGATTGGGATCGGTTTTGGCCGCGGGGTCGTAGTGGGGGTTCCTGTTGCGCGGCTTGTTGGCCGTTGCATCGACATTCGGGGTGCCGTTGTAGAGCAACAGGGGCTTTCCGTCCCACTCGAACCAGAGATCCCTGTATTTTCCCGCCTTGTAGATTTTGTCGTAGAGATCCTGTACCACCGTAATGACGGGGCCATTGAAGGCCCAGAAACAGAACCTGGGAACCTTGTTACCCTCAGCCTTCATTTGCTGCATCACGGGGAAGAACACGTTCCATTCGTCCCAATACCGGACCGCGTTGGTCACGTCCATGACGAGAACATCCACCCCCGCGTCGGCCAGCATGGACATGTCCTTTCGGATAACCCACTCGTCCTTGCTGAGGAAATAGCCCATCTCCGGTTCGCCCCAATGGTAAGAGCCGTCGGTCCAAAGGGGATTCCCGGCATCCAGCCGGGCGCTGGGATCCTTCGCCAGGATCTTCGTTACATCCGCCGCGTAGGGACTCTTTCGGTTGGCGGCGGCGTCCCGGTGCCAGGTGATGTAGAAAATACCCACCACCCGCCGCTGGTCATTCTTTACCGGCCCCACCTCAGCAAAGGTCGGCATGGTGCGGCCCAGGGCGTCCGTGGCCACCCAGGTATCGGGATAGAGGTCGCGGTAATAGGAGGCTTCGCATTGTGCGGCATGAGCAAAGCCGAACAGAAGAAGAACGAAAATCAAGACACGATCACCCATGGTCAATCTCCAGAAAGGTTGCGGCGGCCGGGCCGGGATCCCCGCCGGACCGCGCCGGCGCATTTCACCGAGTATAGCACAGGAGGAGACAGGCCGCCGCCCTTAATCCAGGGATGTGCAGGCCGCGTGAAAGGCGGCGTTTCCATGGGGTAGAATGATGGCTCCCGGAAAACTCCCCAAACCCACAGGTCCTGTTATCATGCCCGAGAAAACCTTCGAGAGAACCCTGGTCACTTCCGCGTTGCCCTACGCCAACGGCTACATTCATTTGGGGCATATTGCGGGGGCTTATCTGCCCGCCGATATCTTCGTGCGCTACAAGCGCCAGAAGGGCGAAAAGGTGCTCTATGTCGGCGGGTCCGACGAGCATGGCGTGCCCGTGACGTTGACGGCGCTCAGGGAAGGCATCACGCCGAAGGAGGTAATTGACCGCTATCACACCGCCAACGCGGAGGCTTTCAAACGGCTTGGAATCTCCTACGACATCTATGGCCGAACCTCGTGGCCCCTGCATGCCGACACGACGCAGGCTTTCTTCACGCGGCTCAATGACACGGGCTATATCCACGAGGACGAAATGGAGCTGTGGTATTCGGAGCACCTGGAACGCTTTCTGCCGGACCGTTACGTGAGCGGCACATGCCCGAAGTGCGGCTATACGGGGGCCAACGGCGACGAGTGCGAAAGCTGCGGCGCCCAGTATTCCCCCCACGACCTGGTATCTCCCCGGGCGAACATCCCCGGGGACGACTCCTCCCCCGTGCTGCGGAAATCGAAGCACTGGTTTCTCGATTTGCCCAAGTTCAAGGATCGGTTGAAGGCCTATCTCGACAGTCACCCCGAGTGGCGGGCCAACGTGCGGGGCATCGCCTATGGCTGGGTGGAGGATCTGCGGTCGCGCTGCATCACGCGCGACACGGATTGGGGCGTGACCATTCCCCTCGACGATCCCGAGGCCGAGGGCAAGCGCATCTATGTGTGGTTCGACGCGCCCATCGGTTACGTGACCAATACACGCCAGTGGGGCCTGGACGTAAAGGGCGACGACGCCGCGTGGGAGCCGTGGTGGAAGGATGAGGCCACGCGGCTGATCCACTTCATCGGCAAGGATAATGTGCCCTTCCATGCCATCATCTTCCCGGCGGTTCTCGCGGGACAGGACGGTTTCGTGTTGGCGGACAACGTGGTGGGGAACGAGTACCTCAACATTTTCAACCGCAAAACCGGCAAGGAGGAAAAAGGTTCCAAGTCGAAAGGCAACATGATCAGCGTGAAGTGGATGCTCGAACACTTCGCCCCCGACATTATTCGCTATTATCTCTGCGCCAACGCGCCCGAATCCAGGGACGCCGCTTTCGACTGGGACGACCTCCTCAAGCGTTACAACGGCGAGATCTGCGACGTTGTGGGCAATTTCATCCATCGTTCGCTCACCATGACCGTGAAAAACTTCGACGGCCAGGTGCCGGAGGCCGGAAACCTGGACGAGGAAGACCGGGCGCTGCTCGATTACCTGCCCACGCAGATTGACGCCATTGGCGGGGCGCTGGAGGACTTTCGCTTCCGCCTTGCCCTGGAACGGGTCATCGACCTGGGGCGCCGGGCAAATGTCTATTTCGATGCCAGGCAGCCGTGGGTGACACGAAAGACGGACCTGGCCCGGACGGGAAGCACCTTGTATGCCTGTTGCCAGGTGGTCCACGCTCTCTGCCATGTGCTTGCCCCCTTTACGCCCGACGCGGCGCGGACCCTCTCGGCAATCCTCGGCATCCACTTGCCGGAGGGCGGTCCCGACGGCGGCGTGGATGGGTGGAACGCGGGCAAAAACCTGCTCTCCCCGGGCGCGCCGCTGCGGAAACCCACCGTGCTCTTCCCCAAGCTCGACAAGGACCGCATCGCGGAACTCGCCGAGGCGCACCAACGGGGTGAAGCGTTCTAGCCGTGGCCCGGGTGAAGAATGCCGGGTGGCCTTGTTGGAAATGATGACGACGTACTTGCAGACAGGATGCAACCCCGCCGCCGCCGAACCGTCGTTCCCGTAAAAAGGGGAATCCAGGAAAGCAATGACGATCCTGCCCTTCAACCAGGCGCCCGAAACCGGCGTCCTTCACACGTTTCGCAACCGTTCGTGGCTGCCCTTTCTGATGGTGACCCTGGTCATGGCCGGCATTACGGCCTACGTGGCCATTCCGAAAGGAGACGCGAGCCAACCGATCCTCGTCGCCGTGCCGGGATTCACGACCCTGATTCTCGCCCTTATGTTGGCGGCGCGTTTGCGGTTGACCATGGGTTCCCGTAACTGGCTCCTCAAAACCACGGAGCGGGGCCTCTATATTAACCTTCGGTCCTGCCTCAATCGGCACTTGCCCGGGGAAAGCCACCGCGTGTTGTTTATCCCCGCCGGGGAGGTGGCCGCGGTGCGCAAGACCCTCGAACAGCGGCACGTTCCCTACCGCCGAACCCGCGTGGACGGGGTTGCCAGCTCGCGTGACCGCTTCTCCTGCATTGATATCCACCTGGCGCACGGGGATACGGAGGCCCTGCGCCGGGTGCTCCGGGAAGAACGGCGAATGCCCCCGCCCCACGGATGGATCGCGCGCCGTAAACACCACGATTATCCCGTCCGCGTGATTGAGCCACCCGGCGTCCGGCTCACCTGGGAGTGGATTCGCCCGGGGGAAGACATCGCCATTCGCCTCCTGGCCGGGCAATACGAAGCCGCACCCGACCGGGAAGAAAAGCTGCCGCGTTGGGAAACCCTCGACGATGCGGGCAAAGAGGGTTTCATCCTTGACCTTTGGGAACGGGGGCACGAGACCGATGCGTTGCGCCTACTCAAGATTCACAAGAAGTTCGGTAAGGGGGACGCGCGGATTTGGCTGCGGGAGCATGCCGAAGAGGATGGAGGCGCTCCATGGTGAAGCGCGGCCCGCTTAGGTCAACGGACAAGCGGGCGCTTGTTACTGCGAATGGCGCCCCGATAGCGGTGTCGGAAGATGCCATTGTGTTATCCTTAACCCAGTTATTCCATCAACTTCGTCGAGAGCATGAGTAGATTGGGCCAGGTCAAGGGCTTGACGGAGCGCGGCGGACGACGGCGCGTTGGTACACGTGGAGTTCGCCGAGCGAGGCAAGTCCTTGAGATGACCCGAGATAGGCGTGTGCAACAGGAGGCTGGTGAAGTATCCAGGTTCAACCATGGAGATGTTGCCCCGTCGGCGCGCGGTAGTGGGCCGCGCGAAAGCGTAAAGTGAGTAATCACATCAAACATGACTATTCTTGAGCAGATCGCTGGTCCGGAGGACGTTCACAACCTGTCGCTGGAGGACTTGGGACGCCTCACGGAAGAACTGCGCCGTCGCATTATTGACGTGGTGAACCGCAATGGCGGGCACTTGGCCTCTCCGCTGGGGGTCGTGGACCTCACGGTGGCGTTGCACTATGTGTTGGATGTGGGACGGGATCAACTGATTTGGGACGTGGGACACCAGTGCTACGCCCACAAACTCCTCACGGGCCGGGCGGATTGTTTCGACAGTTTGCGGCGACAGGGCGGTATCAGCGGGTACCCGAGTATGTCGGAAAGCCCGTATGACGCCTTCGGCACGGGCCATAGTTCCACCTCCATATCGGCCGCCGTGGGCATGGCGGTTGCGCGCGACCGCCGCAGAGAGGACCACAAGGTGGTGGCTGTCATCGGCGATGGTGCCATGACCGGCGGCATGGCCTTCGAGGCATTGTCTCATGCGGGACAATTGGGATTGGACATGCTGGTCATCCTGAACGACAATGACATGTCCATATCGGCGAACGTGGGGGCCCTGGCGCGTTATTTCAACCGTTTGATTATGGCGGGCTCCTACAAACGCGCCAAGGAAGACGTAGGCAGTTTTGTCAAGACGCTTGTGGGGGAGCGCATGACCCGCCGCATCCAGGATCTTGAAAAATCAGTCAAGGGTTTCATCACCCATGGACACCTTTTCCAGGAACTGGGCTTCAACTATATCGGCCCGGTGGACGGCCATGATCTTCCCCTGCTGATTGAGTGTTTGAGCCGTATGAACGAAATGAAAGGTCCCATCCTCTTCCATTGCCGCACGGAAAAAGGCAAGGGGCTTAAGGAAGCGGAAGACGATCCCGTCAAGTATCACGGCATCAAACCGCACATGGTGCGCGCCATCGAAGACGAAGGCGGCTCGCGGCCGGCGCCGGATGAGGCCCGGCGCTCTCCCGCGCCCACTTTCACGGATGCCTTCGCCAATGCCTTGATTGAAGCGGGTGAAAAGGATCCTGATGTGGTGGCCATCACGGCGGCCATGCCCACGGGCACCGGTTTGTCACGATTCGCCGAGGTCTTCCCCGACCGGTGTTTCGATGTCGGTATCTGCGAGCAACACGCCGTCACTTTCGCGGCGGGTCTGGCCGCACGGGGCGCCAAGCCCGTGGTCGCCATTTACTCGACCTTCCTTCAACGCGGCTATGACCAACTCATACATGACGTGTGTATTCAGGATCTGCCAGTGGTGTTTGCACTGGACCGTGCGGGCCTGGTCGGGGAAGACAGCCCCACGCAGTGTGGCACGTTTGACCTCTCGTTTCTGCGGGCCGTCCCGGACCTGTCCATCGTGGCGCCGCGGGATGCGCTGGATACGGCTCTCCTGCTGCGCTGGGCGTTGCGGCAAAACCGCCCGGCGGCCTTGCGCTTTGCCCGGTCGGGGGCGGGCCTGATCGGCGCCACCGAAGACCGCGACGTGTCCGTGGGCGAGGAGCTTCGCGTAGGACACGACGCCACGTTCCTGGTGGTCGGCCCGTGCGCGGCCAATTGCCTGGAGGCGGCGCAGCTCCTGGAAGAAGAAGGGCTTTCCGTGGGCGTGGCGGACGCCCGTCACATAAAGCCGCTGGATGGGGACCTGCTTTTCCGGCTGGCGGATCGCCCCATTATCACCGTGGAGGAAAACACCTTGCCCGGGGGCTTCGGGGCGGCGGTTATCGAGTTTTTCGCGGACCGGGGGCACTTGGAGCAATTACGCATCACGCGGGTCGGTCTGCCCGACGTGTTCGCCAGGCAGGCCACGCGGAAAGAGCAGCTTGCGGCTCACGGGCTGGATGCGCGGGGACTCGCCGAAACGGCCCGGAAGTTCCTGGTGCGCTATGCCGCGGCGCCGGCCCAATAGACCGGTATTATTCCCCGGAATCGGGCGGGGTGATGGTACGTGCCACGATGCCCAAGCCCGGTTGACTCTTGGCCTGCAGGAGGCTTTGCATCGCCGCGCCCAGCATCTGGTCGGCGCCCTGAGCCGCTCCATTCGTGCTTGAAACGGTACCGATGGTCAGTTTTACCCGGGTGGGCGGGTCCGAGAAAATGGTTTTGGTCACGACCTGCTGCATTTTTTGGGCGTAGCCCACCACGTCTCGCCGGTCCGCATGGGGCAACACCACGGCAAACAGAAAGGTATCGTACCGGGCCAGAATATCGAAACTGCGCGACATATTGCGGATAACCATTCCGACTTCGGCCAAAAGGTCATCCACGGGCGCCGAACCCAGTTGCTGGTCCAAGGCCTGCGGGTCGTCAAGTTCCGCCATGAGGCAGGAAAGCGAATGATTATACCGTCCCGCCCCGTCCACTTCTTCCTGCAACCGCTCCATAAGGAAGCGTCCGTTGCGCAGACCGGTAAGGGCATCGGTATAGTAGTTGTCCACCAGGCTGTCGCTTAGAAAGGAGAAACTCACGAGCGTCTGCCGCGTACGTGCGGCGCTATTCACGCGAACCATCACCATGGGGAGATTGTAAGGCTTGGGAATGTAATCGACCGCACCCAGGGCATAACCCTTCTGCACATCATCCGAATGGCCGCGGGCGGTGACGAAAATAATGCTGATGTCACGGGTGGCGGGGTTCGCCTTGAGGCGCCGGCAAACCTCGTAACCATCTATATCCGGCAGCCCGATGTCGAGCAGCAGAATATCGATCCCTCCCCCGAAACAAACATCCAGCGTATCCTGGCCGTTGTGGGTGGCGATGGCGTCATAGTCATAAAGTCGAAGCCCTTCACATAGCACCGTGGCTTCATCCACGTAATCGTCCGCGACACAAACTCTTATCCGTTGCACCACCAGTCCCCAATCCATTTCAGTCTGTTTTCAGACCACGTCCCAACGCACAAACTACCGTTCAGAGTTTACCCGATTTCGGCAGTTTTCGCAAACCCACGAAGATTGCCCGCAGGGCCGGTGATGGTCTACGATGCACCGCGCAAGTGCTCCGCCCGGCTCGTCGGGCGGCTGAAACACGGGTCGTATTTCGATGAAATGGTTGTTCTCCCCCTTCATATGGTTTTGGGACACGGCGCTGAATTGGCCTATGGAGAGGCTCCGGCAGGCCCATATCTACGACGCGCCGGAAGGGTGGCCCACGCACCTTATCAAGGCGGGCATACTTTTGTTCATGTTCCTTGCCGTGGCGGAAACATACGTGCGCATCCGTGACCGTCGCCGTCGAAAGCATCTTCGGGAGATGCGGCTGACGGGCCGGATTCTGGAACCGGAAGACGCCTACACGAAGGCGGATAATGTTTTCGGTGACCAGCTTGACGCCGCGAAAAACCCGGAGAAGACGGTTCGTATGCTCAAGGCCCGCAAGGATTACACGCGCCTGGGAGAGGTTTACGCGGGGCTGAACCGGCCGGATGAAGCGGCGAAGTGGTTCACCAAGGCGGGGGACCACGCCCGTGCGGGCGCCGAGTACGCCAAGGCCGGGCAGACCAAGCGCGCCGCCGACGCCCTGGCCAAGGCGGGGGACCATGTCAGCGCGGCACGGTTCTACGTGGAGGTCGGCGAATGGAAGAAAGCGGCCGCGAGTTATGAAGCGCTCGGCGCCACCGCGGAAGCGGCTTTTGCCCTCTTTCGCGCGGGCAAACACCCGGCGGCGGTCGATCGGTTCAACGCCTACTTCACCCGGACCACGGACGGTGCGGAAGCGCAGGTGAAAGCGGCGCGGATGGGCCTGGCCCTGCTTGGAGACGCCAAGGCGGTTCAACGCGTCACGCCGGAAGCCGCCAACGCCCTGCGGGTCGCCGTGGCCCGGCGTCTGTACCGCACGGCCCAGCACAAACAGGCCCTCCAGCTCTTTCAGCAAGCTGGTGTACGTCCGCCCGCCCGGTAGCCGCCGTGTACGGGGGATCTTCCCACGCAGTGCGTGGGAAGGAGAAGAAAAACCAACCTTCGCCGCTTCGAGGCCTTTCGGCCTCACGGCCGGGGCGGCTGTCCGCCTCACAGCCGGGGCGACTGTGCCACATTTAAGGGAATGACCATTCGGGCGGATCACGTTGTGAGCGGTTACAGATGGTCTTGCCAGCCCTTGGGCAGGATGCCGTGATTGGCGATGATGATCCGGCGGCGGTCATGGCCGGCATGGGCGAGTTCGATGTCAACGCGGGTTACGGGAAAGAGACCCTCGGCGCGATCCGCCCATTCGACGACGCAGATACCGTCGGAGTCGAACAACTCCTCGTACCCGAGATCGGCCACTTCCCCGGGACCGCCGAGGCGGTAAAGATCCAGGTGGTAGAGGGCGGGATCGTGGCCGTATTGGTTGACGAGGGTAAAGGTGGGGCTGTGAATGGGGACGCCCTCGGCGAAATGCCGCGCCATACCGCGCACCAGGCACGTTTTTCCCGTGGCCAAATCACCGCGCAAGGCAAGCACGCAGCCGCGGGGCAGCATCGGAGCCAGCGCCTGGCCGAGGGATTCCGTCTCTTCCGCCGAGGCGGTTGTTCGTTCATGGCGGTCGGAAACGTTCATGTGGCCTTGATAGCCTCCGCGTAGCAGCGCTCGTAGGCCTCGCAGGAACGGGTCCAGGAAAAATCGGCATCCATTCCGGTGCGGATGATGACGGCCAGGGCTTCGGAATCGCGGTAGAGTTGAACCGCGCGGTTCACGGCGCGAACGATGGATTGGGCGGTGTTGGGTACGTATACGATGCCGGTGGCGGTGCCTTTCCGGCGGTGTACGGTGTTGAAGTCGTGGACACTGTCGGCGAGCCCGCCGGTTCGCCGGACGATGGGCACGGTGCCGTAGCGCAGGGCATAAAGCTGACTGAGGCCGCAGGGTTCGTAGCGCGAGGGCATGAGAAAGAAATCGCTGCCCGCCTGCACCCGGTGGGAACGGGGGATATCATAGCCGAAGTGTACCGCGACCTGTTCGGGATAACGCCGTGCGGCTTCCCGGACGCGGTGCTCCAGATCCCTGGCGCCCGTGCCGAGAATCACGACCTGCACCCCCAGCGCGGCCAAATCGTCCATGGCGTCGGCGAGCAGATCGATGCCTTTCTGCCACACCAGCCGGCTCACAATGCCGAAAAGGGGCGTGTCCGGGGATTCGGGCAGACCGAAACCGCGCTGGAGCGCGGCCTTGCACCGGGCCTTGCCACCGAGGTCATCCGCTGAATAGGGTGCCGCGATATGGGGGTCAATCTCGGGATTCCACACGGTGTAATCCACGCCGTTGAGAATCCCCTGGAGGTCGCCCGCGCGGGTCCGCAGGACCCCGTCGAGCCCTTCGCCGTATTCCAGGGTTTGTATTTCCTTGGCATAGCGGGGGCTTACCGTGGTGAGCTTGTGGGCAAACTTGATGCACGCCTTCATGAGGTTCATGTCCCCCTCGTACTCGAAGGCCTCGGGGCTGAAGTATTCGCGGGGAAAGCCCGTGGAGGCGAAGCGGCCGGCGCGGTAGCGGCCCTGGAAGGCGAGGTTGTGAATGGTGAAAACCGTGGCCATGCCGCCCCAGAAAGGATCATCCCCCAACATGGTCCGCAGGTAGGTGGGTACGGGCGAGGAATGCCAGTCGTGGCAATGAACCACATCCGGTCGCCACCCCGTCTGTTTGATGCCGTCAAGCCCGGCGATGCCGAAAAAGCAGAAACGCTCGGCATTGTCTTCGTATTCATAGGCGTCGCTGCCATAGGGCGCGGGTCGGCCGAAATAGCCGTCGTGTTCGACGAGATAGAGGGGAATGTCCGTGCCGGGAACCCTGGATTCCCGCAACGCGCCGTGGGCGCGGTGGGTGCCCAGGTCCGCCACGGCCATGTTGCGCTGTTCGCCCCGGTGCTCGGCGGGAATACTCGCATAACAGGGCATGATGACCCGCACGTCATGGCCGTGGGCCTTCAGCGCGCGGGGCAGGGCGCCGGCCACCTCCGCCAAACCGCCCGTACTCAAGAGCGGCGTCAGTTCCGCCGTAAAAAACAGGATCTTGCGTTTCTGCTCCACCGTGGGCTCCGTTTCTCCCCGAGAGGGCGTGTGCCTGTGCCGGATTATACCGAACGCATGGGGGCCGTGTCGCCGGGCAGGTGGAAGGTGATCCGTCAGGCCGTCTGTGGAGGAAGGCCGTGGGAAAGGAAGGTATCGCAGGCATAGTCCTGCCATGCGGGGTCCAGGCCAATGGAGGCCTGGTCGCCATAGTATCCCGCGATGAACCCACCCCGTCCGCGCCACAGGATGTCGAGCATCTCCCGGGCCTTGGCGCGTATGGTTTCCTCGTCTCCCCCGGGAAGGATCTTCTGAATGTCCACCGGGCACCAGAAGGTTATCCTGCCCCGTGCCTGGTGGGCGGCGAGCTTTTCGAGCCCGTGCAGCTCCGGCTGGTCAAACTGAAGCAAATCCACGCCCGCTTCCATGAGGCCCGGGACGATGGCTTCGATCTTTCCGCAGGAGTGCATCCAAACGGACTGCCCGAGGGACTTCGCCAGGCCGCACAACCGTTCGAAACGCGGAAAGAACTCCTCCCGCCAGAGCGCCGGGTCGATAAGCAGGGCACCCTGGGTGCCCCAATCCTCGGTGATCATGATGCCATCGGTCCCGGCGGCGGCGTAATTCCGAATCATATCCTCGAGCATGGCGTCGATACGGTCATGAAGGGCGTGAATCCGGTCCCGCGACGCCAGGAGATCGATGAAATAGGCATCCAGCTTCCGGAGTTTGCGCGCGATGTTGAAGGCCATCCCCGGCAGCGGGCCGATAAGATACTTGTCCGGATGGGCCGCACGCGCTTCCGCCACGCAAACATAGTCCGCGGGATTCGAGAAATCGGGAAAGGTGTAATGTTCCATGTCCTCGAGCCGTTGCAGCACCCCCGCCGTGACTTCCCCCTTCGACGTGGCATCGACCCGTCCCCAGCGGTTGCCCCATTCGTCGATACGTTCCCACCGCGACGGTGCCACCTCTTTCCACTCCGTGGCATGGGTTTGGGCCGTGCAACCACGGAACACCATATCCGGGTCGCGGAAGCTCCGCGCCACGCGCTCGGGATGTTCATAGTCCAGGGTGCGCCGGACAATTTCACGAGAATCCATGGAAGTATGCCTTTCATGCTTCATTCGGGTTCGCGCTGCAACTCGCGGTCGATACGGCGGGCGAACCATCCGTTGAGCAAAACGACACCCGCGACAATGGGTATCCATACATAGAGCCGGGTGACCAGCGGGAGCGCTTCCGCCAAGGCACCCTCGGGAAAACCCGGCGTGCCGTTGGCCAGGCAGACGCCCCAGCCGCCCGCGTAGAGGACCATGATTACGAGGATGAACTGGGCGGTCAGGCGGGCCTCGGCATAGGCCGGCCGCCGCCGTGTCCAGAGCACGGCCGCCGATCCCAGGAGGGCCAGTGCGGGCGCGCCGTAGAGCATGATGACGGTGGTCATGCCGGCCGGGGACGGGGAGAAACCTCCCGCCAGGAGCGCCACCGCGTGAACGGCGAGAGGGGCGGCGGCCAGGATCGCGGCCTTCGCGACCCGTCGTACCAGCGCGCTGACCAGGGCCTCGCCCTCGAAGGACGATTGCGCCAGGTGTTTTCGTGCCGCCGAGAGGCGCTGCCGGGGGCCGAGGAGGGAGAACTGCTGGATGGCCCATAGCAAGAGTACTGCGCCCGCGCCCGTGGTGGCGGTCCGCGTTTCCAGCGGGACGGCGATTCCCGTGAGGGGGGCTCCGAAAAGAAGCCACAGGGCGGCGGCGAGCAGGGCCAGCCCGTTCACACCGTAGTGGAAGCGGGTTCCCCGGATCATGCCCGCCGTTCCCGCCAGTATGAGCAACACGGAAGCCCCGCGGCCGAAGATGTCCGCCATGAGCAGCCCGGCCGTACCGGCCAGGACCAGGGCGGCACTGTTGAGGCGAAGCTCGTGGGCCTGCGCTTCCACCGGCTTGTGCGGCAGCCACCCGAGCAGCGTCTGGAGCACCGCCAGGGCACAGGAAAAGCTGTGGGCACGCAGCCCCTCCGCCAACACGAAGGACACGAACCGTCCCCGAAACAAGTCGTAACCGAAGCGCAAGTGCCGTGCCGCTTCACCGCGTGGCAGGATCATGATCACCCGTCCCTCGGACGAAGCCAGGGAAAGGGTATCCTCGTCGAGCCGAACCTCCCACGGTTCCGGGGATGTTCCCCGCAAGGGCCGTAAAGACAACAGGATGGGAGTCTCTTCCTGCGTGTCCTGCGCCGTTTGCTGGCCGGGCATAGCGTCTCCTCCACGAGTTTCCGCAAGTTTTCTTCTGGCACGGCGAACGCTATACTACGCTTAATCATGCCGAATTTCTACGAAGCCGTCTACGCCGTCGTGCGGGAAATCCCACGTGGCCGGGTGATGACCTACGGGCAGATAGCCACCATCCTCGGCGCCCCCCGGGCCGCCCGCGCCGTGGGCTACGCCATGCGTGCCAGTGGGCGGAAGGACGATGTCCCCTGGCAGCGGGTCATCAACGGCAAGGGCCGCATCAGTGCCAGGACCGAGGTGGAACGGCCCATGCTCCAGAAAATGCTGCTGGAAGCGGAAGGTGTGGTGTTTGATGCGGCGGAAACGGTAGACTTGGCGGTCTTACGCTGGGAACCGGAGCACCCGGAGCGATTTTACTTCGCGCCGAGTGAGCGGGTGCCGCTATAGGCGCCGCTCGCCCAGGTGTCCGGCGGATTGGCTGCCGGATATGGGACTTATAGGACCTTATGGGACCTATAAGTCCTATGGGTCCCATGAAGCATGGCTCCCCTGCGGTTGTGGCAGGGAAAGCGAGCTTTGGTTTCGCAAATGACACGCAAAAGGAAGTTACGATGATGAGACGCGTATTGATGACCATGGCGGTGGTACTGACCTTGGCCGGAATGGCGGGTGCGGAGACGCCCAATCTTGATCAGGCACAATGGATCGGCATGACCACCCCGGCATCGCTGCAAGGGCAGGCCCTCTTGCCCGCCGTTTACCTGCGGAAGGGCTTCACCCTCGACAAACCGGTAAAAGAGGCCCGCCTCGTGGCCACCGCCCTGGGACTCTACGAATTCTCCATCAATGGCCGGCGCGTGGGGAATGACGTGTTGGCCCCGGGTTGGACGGAATACGCCAAGCACATTTATTACCGCACTTATGACATTACCCGCAACCTGCGCACGGGAGACAATGTCATCGGGGCCGCGCTGGGAGACGGCTGGTACGGCCTGCACCACAAGGGGCGTGGACGGCTGCGGCTCCGGGCCGCGCTGTGGGTGACCTATGACGACGGAACCCGCGAAATTATCGCCACCGACGGCACGTGGCGAGCCACCATGGACGGGCCGGTGCGGGCTTCGGATATCTACGACGGCGAAACCTACGACGCGCGCCGGGAAATGCCGGGCTGGACGGAAACGGGCTTTGACGACCGTGGCTGGCAACCGGTGGTGGTGGGCCTGGCTTCCGAAAAGGACAAGGCCTCGTGGACCGACGTCACCGCGAAGCTCCGGGCCGCGGTGAAGGACGGGAAGCTGCGCATGGCCGCATCCAACAATAACTTCGGTGATCCCATCCTCGGCACGCCCAAAGTGTTGGTGGTGAAATACCGCGCCGATGGCCGGGACAAGTCGGCACGGGTGAAGGAAAACGAAGAGTTGCGCCTTTCCGCGGGAACGCTGGAGATTATCGCAGCGAAATATGGGGCCGATTCACCACAGGAATCGGAGGAAAAGGCCCTCTTGCAGCCACACCCCGGCGAACCGGTGCGACGCACACGGGAGATGGTTCCCATCTCGGTTTCGGAACCGAAGCCGGGGAACTTCGTTTTCGACATGGGCCAGAACTTCGCGGGCTGGGCCAGGCTGAAGGTATCGGGTCCGGCGGGCACGCAAGTAAAAATGCGCTTCGCGGAAATGCTCAACGACAACGGCACGATCTACACCGAGAATCTGCGCGGCGCGGACGCGACGGATCGTTACACGCTGAAAGGCGACGGGATGGAGCTCTGGGAGCCGCGCTTCACCTTCCATGGCTTTCGCTACGTGGAAGTGACCGGTTACCCCGGCACGCCCGCAAAGGATGCGCTCACGGGCGTGGTGACCCACACCGACATGAAGCGAAGCGGTTACTTCGAGTGCTCCAATCCCATGCTGAACCAGCTTTTCAGCAATATCCTGTGGGGTATGCGCAGCAACTACCTCGAAGTGCCCACCGATTGCCCCCAGCGTGATGAACGCATGGGCTGGACCGGCGACGCCCAGGCCTTCGTCGGCGCGGCGGCCTATCTCTACGATGTGCAGCCCTTCTTCACGGCCTGGCTGAACACCCTCAACGACGCGCAGACACCGGACGGCGCCTATCCCAACGTGGCGCCCAAGGGCTGGGGCGTTTCACCGGCCTGGGGCGACGCGGGTATCATCTGCCCCTGGACCATCTGGCAGCGCTATGGCGACACGGACGTCATCCGCGCCCACTACGACAACATGAAGCGCTGGATCGCCTACCTGGAGAAGCGGAGCAAGAACCTGGTGCGTCCGGCGGAAGGCTTTGGCGATTGGCTGAATGTGAAGGATCCCACCCCGAAGGAGGTCATCTCCACGGCCTACTTCGCCCACAGCACGCAGTTGCTTTCGCAGATGGCGGCGGCCATCGGTGAAGAAGCCGACGCGAAGGCCTACGAGGACCTTTTCGGACGCATCCGCCTGGCCTTCCAGAAGGCCTTCGTGAAGGACAACGGCCGCATCAGGGGCGACAGCCAGACGGCCTACCTCCTGGGCATGGCCTTCGGCCTGCTCACGGACGACCAGTACAAGAAAGCGGGACAGCGGCTGGTGGAACTGGTGGAGAAACGCGACGGTCACCTCAGCGTCGGCTTTCTCGGCGTGAACATCCTCATGCCCACCCTTACCGCCATTGACCGGCTCGACCTGGCCTACGGGATCCTGGAGAAGGAAACCTATCCTTCCTGGGGCTATTCCATCGCCCAGGGCGCCACCACCATCTGGGAGCGCTGGAACAGCTATACGAAGGAACACGGCTTCGGTGACGCGGGCATGAACTCCTTCAACCACTACACCTTCGGTTCCGTGGGCGAGTGGATGATGAACACCGTGGCCGGCATCGTGCTCGAAGGGCCGGGCGTCGAGCGTATCGTCATTCGTCCCCGTCCCGGTGGCAGCCTGACCTATGTGAAGGCCTCCTACGACTCCGTCCGGGGCCGTATTGTCTCCAATTGGGCGAAGACCGGCGACGGTCTTGTCATGAACGTGACCATACCCGAAAAGGCCGCGAAGGCATCCGTTGTCGTGCCCGCCACGCGGGGAAAAACGGTTCTGGCCGCCCGGGTGGGGGCTCCGGAGAACCTCGAACCCACGTTGCGCACGGATACTTCCTGTACCTACACCGTCGCCCCGGGAAGCTACACCTTCCAGGTGAAATAAGGGTGACCTGCCGGAATCAGGCCCGCATCGAGCTTCGGCCGCCCGGGGATGGGATTGCCCCGGGCGGCCCTCGCGCTTTCTCTCCTTTTACAGTGCGTTCCCATTCACCTGGACCACGTATTCGTGGCAGCTTGCACAAAACCTCACGGGTGAGAGACTATAATGGCTATGATTTGACCTTGGCCCCCCATGGTTCACCCTGATGTATATGGCAACCCTTCGCTGAACCGTTACTCGAGGAGAACGGTATGTTTTTGGCCTTCCTGAATCCCCTTCTTGCTCCCGTGAGGGCCTTCCTGCGCCTGAAGCTGCACTGGCAGATCTTCATCGCCCTGGCCGCGGGGGCGCTGGCCGGTGGTGCCGTGAAGGTCGGCGGCGGGGCAGATGCGACGGTTCCCGTGTTCGACTTCATCGGGCAGATGTTCCTGCGCGCGCTGAAGATGATTATCGTGCCCCTCATCGCGTCGTCCATCATCACCGGCGTACTCGGCGTGGGAAGCGCCAGGAAGCTGGGACGGCTTGGCGGCAAGACCTTCCTCTACTACATGGTCACCAGTCTCTTCGCCATTCTTACGGGTTTGCTCCTCGCCAACCTTATCCGGCCCGGCATCATCGGCGGCGAGGCCGCCTCCGCCCGCCTCCATCTGGATGCGGAGAAGGCCGCCGAATTCGCGACCAAGACCAGCGGGCGCGGCCTGGGCTCGCTGGTGGAAATCTTTGTTCGCATGGTGCCCGAGAACCCCATTCGTGCCGCGGCGGACGGCCAGATCCTGGCCCTCATCTTCTTCTGTCTGCTCTTCGGCTTTGCGGTTAGCGGCATGACCGGAGAAAAGGGACGAACCCTGAAGATCTTCTTCGAGGGCTTTTTTGACGCCATGATGCGGCTCACCCAGATCGTCATCAGCTTCGCGCCCCTGGGCGTGTTCGGCCTCATCGCGAAAACCACCGCCATGACCGGCTTTGATTCTTTCCTGCCCCTGGGGAAGTACTTCATCACCGTGGTGCTGGCCCTCGGCATTCACTTCTTTCTCACCCTGCCCCTGCTGCTCTTTGTCTTCGGGCGTATTCGCCCGGCGCGGCAATACCGGGCCATGGCGCCGGCGCTGCTCACGGCCTTCTCCACCAGCTCCTCTTCCGCCACGCTCCCCCTGACCATGCAGTGCATGGAGAAACGGGCCGGCGTCTCCAATCAGACCTCCAGCTTCGTGCTGCCCCTGGGCGCCACGGTCAACATGGACGGCACGGCCCTCTACGAATGTGTCGCCGTCATGTTCATCGCCCAGGCCTACGGCTTCAACATGAGTTTCACCGTCCAATTCATCGTGGTAATCACCGCTCTGCTAGCCTCCATCGGGGCCGCGGGCATTCCCAGCGCGGGCCTCGTCATGATCGCCATCATCCTCAACGCCCTGAACTGGCCCCTGGAGGGCATGGGACTGATCCTCGTGGTGGATCGGCCCCTGGATATGATGCGCACCACGGTCAACGTGTTCAGCGATTCCTGCGGCGCGGCCCTCATCGCCCGCAGCGAGGGGGAGGTGCTCGAATACGAAGGCAGGGGAGCCTGACGGCGGGCTCACCCGTTTTTTCCAGCCTCCTGTTGCGCACGCGTATTGGCAACAATTTGTACAGAACTTCACGGGAAAGGGGCGAAATGACAACACGAACAAACACGGGCGCTGAACGGTCGCCGCGACTCCGTGTTTGTTCGCGTGGTCTTTGCTTCTGCTACATGCCGTAGGCGTCCTGCCCGACGATTTTCCAGCCATCGGCTTCCTTGGCCAGTTGGAGATGGATGGTGACCGCGCCGAAGTAACCGGAAAGGCTGATGGGACCGACCTTCGCCGTGTCTTCCTCAATCTCGATGGTTTCGCCGGACCGGTCGGTCTTCAGGTCATCCAGGTACCCCATGCTTTTCGCCTCGGAGATGAACCGGCTGAAGCCGGCCTTGTCGCCGTACTCAAAGTCCTTGAAGTTCTCCGAGTAGGCCGCCATGATCGCGTCCATGTCCTGTGCCACCAACGCTTCGATCCAATCCCCGACCACGTCGTCCACCTGGCGCGTGGTGTTTCCGCCGAGGGTGGCGCAACCCGGTAGTATCAATCCCGCAATCAACGCCGCTGCCAATGCTTTTTTCATTCCACTTTCCTTCTCGTGGTCTTGCCAAGGTTTTCCGACCGGCGGATAGTAGCATATTCGGGAAGTGACGTGAGTGATACAAGGTCTTTCGCGAGTGCGTTCGGGATGATCATACGAGGCCTGCACGGTGTGATATGGATTCCCCCGGCCGTAACAGCCCCCGAAAACAGGGGCCGCTCCGCCTATGCCCGTTCCTCGTTTTGCTTGTGTCCGGCCCCGTTTTCCGTCGCGTCCGCCATTTCCTGCAAGCACCGCAACACATAGGCAATATGGATGTGCAGATCGTAAAACTCGGTCATGTAGGAGAGGGGAACGTGGATGTCGGTGAGTTCTTTTTCCAGCGCCCGAACCCGTTCAATGTCACTTTCCAGGGTCGTTGGACTCAGACCGCGCTTGTGTACCTGGTCGATGGCGTGGAGGATGCGGTACCAGCGGTAGATCTTGAAGCGCGTGCGCCAGACGTAAATGGGCGGCCCGATCTTGGTGAGCGGGAGGAGCAGTGTGACGAGGGGCAGGAGCATGATTTTCAACTGGTCGATGAGGGTTGCGGCCCAAAAGGGAAGATAACGCTGAAGGATGGAGGGCCCCTGCGTGAAATAGCGCTTTGCTTCCCGGCTGGGCGTCAGGCCTCGAACAGGGGGTGGCGCATCGACACCGGCCGTACCGAAGACGCCTTTCGGCGCGCCCGCTTCGCCGGCCACCTGGAGCAGGAGGGTCACCAAGGCCGGGTGCAAGTCCTCCCGCGCCACCAGCATGGCCCGCGCGGCCACCATGGGAATATCGCGGGGCGGTATGTTCCGGGCCAGGTCCAGGGCGCCTTCCCCCAGCGTCACCGGCGCGAGGTAAGGATAACGCCCCGCATAGGCGCGCTGCCGCGTGAAAGGGAGCAGTTGAAAACCCGCCGTGTCCATGAGCTCACGGAGCAGGGGAGACGTGGGCGCCGTCACGAAAAACGCGGCGTCCACCTCGCCGGCGCGCAAGGCATTCACCGCCTCGCGCCCCCCCAGATCGACCCTGGTGACCCCGGTCCCGTCGAGTCCGTTGTCATGCAGAAAGGTTTCGGCGATGGCGTGGGTGCCGCTGCCCGATTCGCCCGTGGCGACGCGCCGGCCCCGGAGTCCGGCCAGGCGTTCGGGGGGCTCCTCGCCACGGGTAACAACCCAGATGGGTTCGAGAAAGAGGCTCGCCAGGGACTCCAGGCCCGCTTCGCCCACCGGGTTCGTGGTGCCTCCCTGAACGAAGGCGACGGAAACCTCGCCCTTCCGTAACAGGTCGAGGTTTTCCATGGTACCGGCGGTGGGACGCAACACCAGGTCGATGCCGTGGCGTGCCATAAGATCCCGGTACCGAAGGGCGTAGGCGTGGTAGGCCCCCTCGGGATCGCCGGTGGCGAGGGTGAGACTCCCCGGCGGAGCGGGTTGCATGAAATGGAAGGCCAGGGCGAAACCCAGCACCAACACCTCAACGACGGCCCCCAGAAGCGCAGCCAGAAGGTTCGGCGCGCACGGAGCTGATCCTCCACGGAAACGGGTTCGCGCGGTCCCTTCCGCCGTAACCTCCCCGATGGCTTCACCTATTCTTCCATCGATGTTACCCGTGTTTCGGATAGCATCTTCTCAATGGCTTTCATACGCCGCCCCAGGAAAGGAATGTGCGGGATGGTGGCCCAAACACGGCCTTCCCGGGTAATGACGAGGGAGCCGCCGCCCAGGGTGAGGATGAACTCAAGCATGTCGGGAATCTGCTTGGCCACGGTGCTTCCCACGCGCGGAATGCTCTGGTCGCGGCCGAAGGGCTGAATGTAGTGGACAAACTCGTTATGCTCCAGCCGCCAGTAATCGAACATGGGCCGCAGAAGCCCCCAAAAGAATAGGAGGGCCAGAATGCACCCGAGAATGAGGTAGGCCGAGGTGCTGAACGTGGGCTGGAGATCAATCAGCGTTTGCACGAAGTTCTTCAGGAATTCGAAGCCTTTCATATTGATGATCCAGGCGCCCAGTCCCAACACCACGATGGCGAGGATGAGGATAAGGAACTTCTTCTGGTCAAAGTCCTGCACGATGACCATGATGTTGAAGGCGAAGACCAGCACCGCGATCCACCCCAGGGTGCCCTCGGGAATCTTCGTGGACCACTGAAGCACGCCGCACAACAAAAAGGTTATCATGCCCGGCCAGAAATAGATGATGGCCGGAAAGGAAGCCACATGGATGGCCTTCCGGTTCGAAGTCTTGCGGCGCGGCCAATAAACCTCCCAGCGGGTTTCCTTGTCCGAACCGCCGCCGCCCGATTTTTTTGCTTCTTCCATTACATTTTGTTCTTCCTGGCTCATGGCAACCCCTCTCGATGTAACCAAGGTCCGTCTCGGACTCCACCATACTACAACAACACGGCTGTGTCCATTCGCCCGCGCCGGGGAACCCGGGCATGGGACGAATGCGACCCAGGGGACCCATGGGGGGCGGCTTTCGGGCCCCGGGCCATCGGTCCCATCGAATGCCCTGCCCTTTCGCATTTCGGTCAAGTTTGCACCCGGCGGGCCTTCCATGCCATACAAGGGGTCCTGGAAACCGCCGGAGGCGGCGTCATTCGTTTCCATCACGGACAAGGTCACCGCGCATGAACATCCAACAACTCGGCTTTCCCGGCGTGGCGCTGTGCGCCGTGGTCCTTGGCATGGCGGCCATGGCGGACAACAACCCGCTTCCCGGCAAGGGCGACGTGGTGGCGCGGTTTCGCGGCGGGGAGATCACGGGGGAGGATTTTGATGCGTATATCTTGTCGCTGCCCGAACATTTACGCGCGCCCATGGACTCGGAAGACCTTCCAGCCTGGCGTCGCCGCATGGCGAAAAAGCTCCTGGTGGAAGAGCTGCTTATCGTGGAGGCCCGGGAGGCAGGATTGTTGGAGCAACCCGCTTTCACGAAAGCCTGGAACCGGGCCCGTGACCGTATCCTGGCCGACGCGATGCTGGAACAGGTCTCCGTCGAGATGCCCGTGGTCACGCCCGAGGATATTGCCGCCTACTACGAGACAAACAAGGCGCGTTTCCGTCGCCATGCGGCCATTTTGACCTCCCACATTTTTCTTCGGGCCGACGCGGGATCGGACCGTTCCGCCATTCGACGGAAACTGGAAGGTATTCGAGAAGAGATTTTAGCCGGGGCGGATTTCGCGGAAATGGCGAAACGTTACAGTGACTCGGAAAACGCGAAGGACGGGGGACTGCTGCCCTGGCAACGGCGCGGTACGCTCCCCGCAGCCTATGAATCGGCGGCCTGGAACCTTGCCATCGGGGAGGTGAGCGACATCGTCGAGACGGAATGGGGCTTCCATATTATCCGTCTTGAACGCCGGGAGGAGGACGGATTCCTTCCCCTTTCCCAGGTGTCCGCAGGCATTGAAAAGGAGCTGCGAACAGCCGCTCTCCAGAATGCGGAGCAGGAACTGCTGCGCGATTTGGCGGCACGGGTGGGCCTCGACTCGCCGGAGAAACTGGTGGAGGCACGCAAACGCCGGGAATACGGCCTCCTGGCGCGCGCGGCGCGCGAACGGGGACTGGAATTCGAGCCGGGTATCGAGGAAGCCCTGCGCGGGGAGTGGCGAAAACTGGCCGGCCAGGCCGCGCGAGGCCGGCGCCAGAAGGCCTGGACAAAGACGCTGGATGAAAACCGCCTACGCGCCTTTTACGACGGCCGAAGCAACCGCTACCAGTCTCCTCCGCGCTTTGACCTGGCGGTGTTCCAGCTTCTTTTCGACGCGGGCCGGCCGCAAATGGAAACCAGGCTGGCGGCGGAGGAATGCGCCCGCCTGCTTCAGTCGGGCAGGGAGGAGGAAGCGCGAAACATGCCGGGCGTGAAGGTGATTACCGTGAAGGGGGTCACGCCCCGGGAGCTGGTGCGCCGGGCCTCGCGGGAGTTGGCGAAAGCGGTTCGCAAGCTCGCCGTTGGCCAGGTTTCCGCACCCCTGCGCCTGGAGCGCTACCAACGGCATCGCCTGGTGTATGAGCACATGGGATACTGGATCGTGCGCCTTGAGGGTCGGGAAGAGCCGGCCCTGTTGCCCTATGAAGCGGTGAAGGACCTGGTGCGGGACCAGTATGTAACGCGTCATGCCGAGGATTTTCGCGACACGCTTGTTCGGGGCTTGATGGAAAAGTACGCGGGGGAAATACTGGTGGAGTAGGGCCGCTATTCCGATATACATTGCGCCAGTAAGGACCGCGCCTGTTTTCCCGTTTTGCTTTGCGGCGCAATCTGCTGGATGCGTTTAAGTTGTTCCACGGCGGCATCCTGTTCATCCAGTTCGTGGAGCACGGCGGCCATCCCCAACAAGGCTTCAGGATAATCGGGATGGCTTCGCAAGGCGAGCGAAAAAGCGTCACGGGCGCCGCTCCAATCCTTCAAGTGGTATCGGACCGTGCCGAGATTGTAGATCAGGCGGGCGGAATATGGAGCCCATCGGCGGGCGCGTTCCAGGGTGTCCCGCGCCTGGTCCAAGCGCTTCAAACGGGCCAGGGCAATGCCCAGGTTTATCCGGCTGTCGATATGGGAGGGATCAATGGCCAGGGCGGTCTTGTACAGATCGGCGGCGGCTTCGTGGTCACCCAGCCTGGAAGAGCACAGGGCCTGCTGATAGAGGGCGCTGACATTTTTCGGTGAATCCCGAAGAATCCGGTCGAAAAATTCCCGGGCCTTCGTGAAATCACCCATTCCCATGGCCACATGTCCCCGTGCCAAAAGGAGCTGACTCGGCTTGGGGGACAGGTTGACGGCACGGTCCAGATCTTTCGCCGCTTCCTCGAAAGCCCCACGCTGCAAATGGACCTTCGCCCGGAGCGCGTAGAGCTGGATATTGCCCGGATCCATGGCCTCGATCTCGGAGAGTGAAGCCAGCGCCATCGACACGTCACCCTGCTCCACGGCGTGGCGAGCCACGCTGATGGCGGCCTGCACGGACACCCGTGCGTTGGGGTCCGCCCCTTTCCCATAGGCCTTTTCCGGTACCGCCGAGGCGACCCCGCCGGCATAGCCCAGCGCCTCAAGGGCGGCCACGGCCTCGGGGTCGAGAGGCATGTCCGTTTCGTGAAACGCCCGGTTCATCCCGGCAAGATAGGCATGCATATCTTTCCGCATTCGCGCCGCCCGCCCGGGATAGGCGCGGATCAGATCACGCACTTCCTCCGGGTCTTCCTCATAGTGGTACAGCAATGGACTGGGCGCTTCAATCCACACCCACCCATCCGCCCGCCACCCCCGCAGGGTACTCCAGCCGAAGGAAAAATGAGGCAGCAGGTTCTCGTGATAATTGGTCAGGGCAAGGGGGCCGGCCTTGCCCTGCATGCGGGGAAGCAATGAAACCCCCTCGAAATCCGGCGGGATATCCACCCCCAACACGTCAAGCACGGTCGGGGCGATATCGATGGACCGCACCATGTCGGGAACGCGCCCCGTGACCCGTTGCGCTTTCGGGAGACGCATGATCAATGGCACATGCAGCGTCGAGTCATAGAGCAACATGGCGTGGGTGGGTTCGCCATGGTCGTCCAGCCCTTCCCCGTGATCTCCCGTAACAATGATGAGCGTGTTCTCGGCCACGCCCTTGACCTTCAGTGCCGCCAGCAATTGCCCGATATACTCGTCCGTGAAGGCAATCTCGGCATCGTAAAGATCGTCGAAAAAGTTTCCCAGCCAGGGCTGCGGCGGGTTCAGGGGCTGATGGGGATCGAAAAAATGGGTCCAGAGGAAAAAGGGCTCCGGGGCCGACGCGAGCCACGCCGACGCCGCCTGGTAAACCAAGTCGGCCTTGCGCTCCAGGATCATGCCGGCGTAGATCCGGCGCTGCTGGATCTCTTCCTCGGTCCAGTCTTCCGTATAGGCGTCATTGTAGGTGTCAAAACCCTGTTGCAAACCGAAGCGCGAGTCGAGAACAAACGATGCGACCACGGCCCCCGTCGCGTAGCCCCGCGGCTTCAGGATCTCCGGCAGGGTCAACACGCTTTGCGGTACGGTGAAGATGCCGTTGTCCCGCACCCCGTGGGACGCGGGCGTGCGCGAGGAAAGAATACTGGTGTGGGAAGGCAGTGTGATGGGGACCTGGCTGAAGCACTGCTCGAAAACCACGCCTTCCCGCGCCAAGGCGTCCAGGGCGGGCGTGGTCCCCCGTTCGTAGCCATAACATCCAATCCGGTCGGCCCGGGTGGTGTCCATGGTAACCAGGAGAACATTCGGGGCGGGTCCGGACATCCCGGAGGTCCCCTCGGCGTGGCCATTCAGGACGAGAAGCACCATGATTAACCACGACGCCCCCGGAAAGACATTCATCGGTCGCCGGCTGGTCATTGCGCGTTTCCTCCGCCCATGGTTTTCACCTTACCACCGTCAGCTTAGCAGATTCCCCACCGTGAAGGGAGACTGCCGCGCCATGGCCCGCGAGTCCCGCCGAACATCCATGTCACCACGCCGAAGGAAGGCGAAAACCCGGGGCCTGAAAGCCGATCCGCCGGTATGCTATATTCGCGCCAAGGAAGCAGGCGGCACAGTTGAAATGCCCGGACACAGGCCGGGCAGAACAGGAGAAGAACTTTCATGTTTAATCGATTGTTTCGCCTCACCTGGTTTCCCCTGGTCTTCCAGTTGCTGTCGCTTCTCGCCTTCGCCCTGCTTATTGCCGGGGGCATCCCGGCCAATACCCATGACATGGCGCTGGCGAAAATCTTGCGCAACACCAATGTGGCCAACCTGGTTGTGTGGTCCTACTGGTGGCCCATGATTATCCTGTCAGCCATTTTTCTGGGCCGCGCGTGGTGCATGGTATGCCCCATGGAACTGGTTACCTCGCTGGCCGCCAGAATCGGATTCAAACGCGAGGCACCGCCTTTCCTGCGCACCGGTTGGGTGATAACGGGGTTCTACGTTCTCATCCTTTTCATCGGCATTCACACCTTGGCCATCCACCGTGTCCCCTTTCGCATGAGCATCTACATGCTGCTGCTGCTTGCCACGGCGGTGCTGTCCGGGTTGGTGTTCTCACGCAATGCCTTCTGCGCCCACATCTGTCCCGTGGGCCATTTACTGGGGCTCTACGCACGAATCGCGCCCTTTGGCTGGGGAGTAAGGGACAAGTCGCTCTGCGCGAACTGCACCGATCAATCCTGCGTTTCAGAAACCAATGCCTACCGTTTCCAGGGGCGAAGCTGCGGTGTCGAACTCCGGCCCGCCCGTATCGCCGACAACACGCAATGCCTGCTTTGCGGCCAATGCCTGAAGGCCTGCGACAGAAACAATCCCGGATTGGAAGGACGCCCGAATCCGGGCTGGTTCGCCCGGCCCTGGTTCCAGGACTTACTGAACCTTCGGCCCCTGACCGCGGCGCAGGCCGCTTTCTGCATGGTGGTATCCGGTTTCGTGGTTTATGAGGTCTTTACCGAATGGTCCGTGACGGGAACCCTGCTGACCTGGGCACCTACGCAACTGGAACATATGCTGGGCGCCAACGGCACGTTGGCAAAAGGACTGGTCAAGTCGCTGACCCTTTTCGTGGGGCTCCCCATACTTGTCTGGCTGCTGCCTTACAGCCTGTTCCGGCTGGTGGGCGGGCGTCTTGCCGTGACGGATTACCTGCTTCAATTCGGCATCGCCTTCATCCCCCTCATGGCCGCGGCACACGTCACCAAAGCGGTCCTGAAAATGACTTCCCGCATTCCCTACTGGGCCTATGCCGTCTCCGACCCGCTCGGCACGAAGACCGCGCGGGGGCTCTTCGACAAGACCATAACCCTGGCGCCCCTGCCCGCCTGGCGGGATCCCCTGGTAACCGTTCTCGCCCTGGCACTGATGACCCTGGGAGTTGTGCTGAGCCTGGTCATGGTTCGCAGACTGATTCGACTGCATCTTCCCCACGCGGGCTGGCGTTCCGTGCCCCTCTATGTTATTACGATCCTCTATGGTGGGGCTTTTTCCGCCATGCTCATTGCCTGGCGGCTCTTTTGAGTGGAGTGGCCCACGGGAGCAGCTCGCCGCTTGCAGTGTCTCGACGGGCTGTGTGAGAATTGCGCGTATTAGCCGATACCTTTGAAAGGACACGCAGATCATGCCCATGCCCGTGAAAATAACGGCGACGGAAATCCCGGCGGTGAAGGTGGTGGAAACCGGCATTTTTCATGACCATCGGGGTTTTTTCAGCGAATTCCATTCCGTGCCCATGTGGGAAAAGGCAGGGTTCGTGGATACTTTCGTCCAGGACAACCTGAGCCAGTCCGCCAAAGGCGTGTTGCGGGGGATGCACTACCAGCTTAATCCGTGCGGCATGGGTAAATTGGTGCGATGTGTCTCGGGTGCGATCTATGACGTGGCGGTGGATCTGCGCGAAGGTTCACCCACCTTCGGCGGATGGGTTGGGCGTGAGTTGTCGGGGGAGAATCATCTTTCTCTTTGGGTGCCGGTTGGTTTCGCCCACGGTTTCGTCTCACTGGCCGATGATTCGCTGGTGCATTACAAATGCACGGGCGTTCATGCGCCGGAATGCGAACGCGCGTTGCGTTACAACTGTCCCGAGGTGGGCATCGCGTGGCCGCTGGAACCGACGATCATTTCCGAGAAAGACGCCGCGGCGCCGGGGCTGGCGGATGCGGAGTACAACTTCGGGTATACGGCGGAGTAAGGGCTGATTCGAGGGGTGTTGGCGTTCCGGGCGGGTTCCACCCACAGGGGACTGGACGGACGCAAGGGCCGGCCCATCTTGTCCATGAGGTTCCCCCCCTGCGGTCGGGACATAATACGGCCCGCCAATGGGGGAAATCAGTGGGAGCGGCGGGATAGAATAGGAATCAGAGGATTTCCCGTGGTGGAGTGCGTGAATGGACCCCGAGAAACGCATAGCGGAGCTGGAAGCGCAGGTGCGCGAACTTTCGGCCATGGTCCATCAAGTGCTGGACGCGCGCGAAGGGAAGAAACGCCCGCCTTCCCATCCCCATGACCACCACCTGTTCCAGGAATTGCGCGCCCGGGTGGACCGGGTGCTGCGTGGTGAGACGGAGGCGGGCATCGAGGCGCACATCGGGGCGGTGTGGCTGAGCCGGACGGCCCTGGTCCTGCTGGTGGGGTTTCTGGCGCTGGGAACCCGGGCGCTGGTGCTGACGGAGGCGCTTGAGGCGTGGCAGAAGCTGGCGGTGATCCATGGGGTGGGCGGGGGACTCCTGGTGGCGGGCATCTACTTGTGGCGGCATCACGATGTCTTCGCGGAGGGCTTCCTGGGCACCGGTTTGGGCTTACTCTATATCGGTGTCTTCTCGCTGCTGATTCCCGCACCACTTCGTTTGTCCGACCTTGGGACGATGGGGCCGGTCCTTCTGCTTGCCTGCCTGGCCGCCATGCTTGGAGGCGCCTGGTGGCTTCGGAGCCAGACCCTGGCGGTCATCGCCGCGCTGTCGGGCTTCGTGACGGCATGTTGGGCGGCGCCGGGCACGCCCGCCGCGCTTCAATATGCCCTGTTTTGCTGTGGTGTTCTCGCTTTGGCGGCTTTTCTGTTGCAGGCCACGCGGGGTTGGCTCTTGTTGTCCTGGGTAGTCGTTGCAGGGACACACGCCTGTCTGCAACTCGCCATACCCCGGCCGGAGCCACTCGATTATGCATCGCTGTATCTGCTTGATCAGGCACCCGACTATTCGCTGTTTTTCATGGCGGTTTTTGTCGCCTCCTATCTTTTTCTCTTGGCGGCCACCCTTGCCGACTGTTGTCAAACACGGTACTACCGTAAGTCCGTGGCGACCCTGTCGGCGCTTAACACGCTCCTTTTCCTCCGGCTGGCCTGGCCCTGGGCGGAACACCACCTTGGCCCGTCGGCCTGGGTGTTCTGGGCGGCCCTCGCGGCGTTTTGGTTGTGCGGGGCCGTGGCCGCGGAACGGCCCGGACACGTTCGAAACCATGTCTTTCCCCTGTTCCTGGCGAAGGGCGTGGCCGCGGCAACGCTGGCGCTTGGGCTGTACGTTCCACGGGAATGGTTTCTCGGGGCGATGGGACTGGAGGGGCTTGCCATCGCCATCGCCTATAAACGGAGCGGGATCGTGTTTTTCAAGGTCCTGGGCCTGGGCCTGGTCGTGACGGCCACCGTGGTGGGGCTGGCTTCGGTGCGCGAATCCGCCGTGATGACCATCGCGGGCCATACCGTTCCCCGAAACCTGGTGGCGGCCCTGGGCATGGGGCTGACTTTTTCCATCACCGCGGCTTTTTATGAACGCTACGTGCGATGGATGCGGCCCGAGGAACGGACGGTAAGCGGGCAATGGTTCCTGGCGGACTCGATGATGAACTGGCGGGGCGCCTCGCTGGCCATCGGTCATGCGGCGGCGGCGGCCTTCGTCCTGGTGTCGGTGACCATATTCCAGTTCGGCGACGATCCCCGGATGCCGTATTTCCTGGCGGCGCAGGGGCTGTGCTTCGCCCTGCTCGGGCTGGTCCTGCTCACGCCGCAACTGGAGGTGGGTTGCATCTTTCTCCTGCTGGCGGCCCATCTCTGCTACCACGTTTTCCTCTGGTCGCCTCTTGCCGGTTTCGAGGAACAGCCGCACTATCTCCCGCTGACGGTTGTCCTGGCCCTGCTTACCTACCTGGGCGCCTATCTCTGGGAACGCTATGTGCGGCTTTTTCACGCCATCGGTCCGGAATGGGAGCACCACCTCCTGGCTACTGGCCCCTACCTGGCGGCGACGGCCATGCTGGCGGTATTGATCTGGCGCGGGTTGGATCCGGTGTATGTTCCCGGCGCGCTCGCGGGACTTGCCTTGGCGTTGCTCATCGTGGGGTGGCTCACGGCCTTCCCGGGCGTCAAGGGTTCGGCCGTGCTGGCCATTGCCGCCGGTTCGGCCGCGGTGGTTCGGGGCTTGCGGCACGGGGACACACCGCTCTGCGCCGATCCCCGCTTTCCCGTGCAACTGGTGGCGTACCTCGTGGCCTGCCTCTCTTCAGAGCGCGTCGTCGCCCTGACCCAGCGCCTGGCGGACACCCCGTCAAAGGCGGAAGACCATGTGCGCACGCTGCTGGTGGCGGTGCCGGTCGGGGTGGGGGTGTATGCCATTGTCACGTGCGGCCCGCCCCATTACGCCATCGCCTTTCTGCTTATGCATGGCCTGTCCGCGCTGATGTTTGGCGTGATCTTCCGGGAAAGCCGCTACCGTTGGGGGGCCTTGCTGATCTTTGCCTTTGCCATCGCCTGGGGCGCCACCCGCTTCGCATCGCTCTCACCCACGTACCAGGCGCTTGCTTTCGGGCTGTCAGCGGTGGTTCTGCTGGCGGCATCATGGCTCTATGCGCACATGCGTTCGACAAAACCTTAAAAAGGAGTATCATTGAATGAAGTATCGTTTGGTCCTGAGTACCCTGCTGACTGTTGCCTTTCTCACCATGACCACGGAGCTGCACGCCGACAACATGAGTGATTTACGGGTAAGCAAGAACGGTCATTTCCTGGTACACCGGGATGGAAGGGGATTCTTTCCCGTGGCCGACACGATTTGGGCCATCGCGTGGCGGCTGACGCGCGAACAGGTGGATGCCTACCTGCAACATCGCAAGGATCAGCAATTCAACACCATCGCGCTGGTCGCCTTTCCCTCCTACGAAGGCGGCAAGATCATCCCGAATGCCTATGGGGACTATGCCTTTGAAGTCGGCCAACATGGCGCCTGGGATCCCCGCCGGCCCATTACAGCACCGGGCGATAATCCTGAAAATGCAACGGAATACGATTACTGGGACCACCTTGAATACATCATCGACGCGGCGGAATCCATGGGGATGTATGCGGTGCTGCTGCCGGCGTGGGGCGGCTGCGTGGCGGGGGACTGGGGCAACGGCCATGCCACCGCTGAGATTATTTTCGATGTTCCCGGCGCCTACGCCTATGGCCGCTGGATCGGGCGACGTTTCAACGACAAGAAAAACCTCCTCTGGATGATGGGGGGTGACCGAAGCGCGATCTATGGGGAGCGGGATTACCGGCAGGTGTTCCGGGCCATGGCCGAGGGCGTTGCCGACGGGGTCAACGGGGTCGATCAACAGGACGGAAAAGCCGACTACGGCACGACGCTGATGAGCTACCACCCGCGCAAATGGATGCCCAATTCATCCGAATGGTTCCATGACGATCCGTGGCTGGACTTCAACTCAATTCAGGATCAACCCTTGGATCAGATAGCGGCCGTTACGTTGGATTATGGTCTGTCTCCCGCGAAGCCCACCTGGCTTTTTGAAGGGGGTTACGAGTATCGCGGCGCGGGCAAGGGCCAATACAGAGACTGGCAGATCCGGTTCCAGTCCTACCAGACCGTCTTCGCCGGCGGTTTCGGGGTCACCTACGGAAGCATGAACATCTACCACTGCGGCGGTGGTAACGCCAGCCAGGTTGAGTCCATAGCCATAGGTGAGACCAGCCCGTGGGAAGCCAGTCTCGATGAGGCGGGCGCCCTGGACATGCAGCACCTGTACCGTTTGATGTGTTCCCTGAGCAATGAACAATTCCTGGATCGAATTCCTGATCAGGAATTGATTGACGGTGATACGGGCGGTATGGAGGGCAACGAAGGGGTTATTTCCCATTGTATCCAGGCGACACGCGGGGCCCGGGGCGACTATGCCATGATCTACAGCGCGGACGGGCGCAATATCCGCCTCCATATGGATCGCCTGGCCGCCCCGCGAATGAATGCCTTCTGGTTCAACCCGCGTAATGGAAAGTGGCGGACCGGGGACCAGGAGTCCGCTGACCAGATCGCGTTTAAGAAGGATATCCCCAGTGGACCGGGAGCGGCCCTTCAGGAATTTGACCCGCCCGGCAACGTGGGGGACGGCAATGACTGGGTGTTGGTGCTCAAAGTTGCCCAATGAAACCGGTTTCGTGGAGAAACGCGCGGGTAACGTACCGTGTAGAACAAACGCCATGTCAACCGTGACGTTGGCACGAGAGGTCTCCCATGACGGACAGGGAACTGGCCGCGCGAGACGTGTGCGCGCGGTTGGCGGACGCCGGTCATCGCGCGCTGTTGGCGGGGGGCTGTGTGCGGGACCGTTTGTTGGGCATCGATCCGAAGGACTTCGATGTCGCCACCAGTGCCCGCGCCGGCGAGGTGATTGACCTCTTCGACAAAACCGTCCCGGTGGGCGCGGCCTTCGGTGTGGTCAGCGTTCGTACGGCCGCGGGGCCGGTCGAAGTGGCGACCTTCCGTAAGGACGGTCCCTATGACGATGGCCGGCGGCCTGCGCGGGTATTCTTCACCGGCGAACGGGAAGACGCCCTGCGGCGTGACTTTACCGTCAATGCCCTTTTCCTGGACCCGGCGACCGACGAAATCATCGACTACGTTGATGGCAGGGCCGACCTCGAAAACCGCGTCCTCCGCGCCGTGGGCGATCCCTTCCTCCGTTTTGGCGAGGACCACCTTCGCCTCATGCGGTGCGTGCGTTTCGCGGCACGGTTGGGTTTCACCATTGACGATGAAACGTGGACGGCCCTGGAGGAACTGGCACCCAACATCACCCGGACGAGTGCCGAGCGCATCCGGGACGAATTGGTGAAGATCCTCACGGAAGGCCATCCCCGCCGGGGCATGGAGTTGCTCCGTGACGGGAATCTCCTGGAGCACCTGTTGCCCGAGGTGGCGGCCATGCAGGGCGTGGAGCAACCGCCGGGCTTCCATCCCGAGGGGGATGTGTGGACGCACACCATGATGATGCTGGACTGTCTGGAGAACCCCTCCCTCACGCTGGCCATGGGCGTCCTGCTGCATGACGTGGGGAAACCCCCGACCCAAACCTTCGAGGATCGCATCCGCTTCAGCCGCCACGAGCGCGTGGGCAGGAATATGGCCGAAGCGATTTGCAGGCGTCTGCGATTCTCAAGAGCGCAAACGGAACGTATAGCCTGGCTGGTGGGGCAGCACATGCGGCTGGCCGCGGCAAGGGGGATGAAGGAGAGCAAGCGGCGGCGCTTCGTGCGGGAAAGAGGTTTCGGGGAACTGTTGGCACTCTGCCGCGCCGATTGTCTTTCGAGTCATCGCGACCTGGCGGCCGTGAACTGGGTGGATGACTACGCGGCCTGTCTTCAGCCGGAGGAGATCCGTCCCAAACCCCTGCTGCGCGGAGGCGACCTCATCGCCATGGGATATGCGCCGGGGCCGCGATTCGGGGCCTTGCTGCGTGCCCTGGAAGACGCCCAACTGGAAGGAAGCATCACGACGGTGGAGGAAGCGCGGGCCTTCGTGCGGGCTCAGTCACCGTTGCCCGGGGAATCGGGCTGAATCATGATGGTGCGACGCAGCCGGTCGCTGGGCCGCACCGCGTCGTCGGGCGGTACAAGCGGCGCGTCGCCCATGGGTAAATAGAGGGTGAACACGGCGCCGTGTCCTTCCTCGCTCTCCACGTCGATCCGTCCGCCATGTTCCCCCACAATCTTGGCCGTACAGGCGAGGCCCAGCCCCGTGCCCGAGGAGCCCTTGGTGCTGGCGAAGGCCTCGGCCAGACGCGGCATGACGTCTGCGGCTATGCCCACGCCGGTATCCTCGATGCGAATCACGCACTGCCGTTCATCGGCGCCGCAGATAACGGTGACCACGCCCCCCTCCCGTTCGCAGGCTTCGACGGCGTTGGTGATCAGATTGAGCAGGGCACGGTAGATTTCGCGCCCGTCGGCGGGACAACGGATTTCCCCGGCGGGATGGAAGACAAGGGACACGTTGAAACGCTCGGCCCGCGCCCGAACCACGCCGAAAACCTCGCGAACCAGGCTGTTTATGTCCGTGGGGACCCGTTCCCGAAGGCGGGGACGGGAGAAGGTAAGGAGGTTCTGCACCAGCAGGTCGATGCGCTCGAAAGAGAGGGAGAGTATGGCCCAGCCACGGCGGACCACCGCCATATCCTCTTGCTCGATGGCGCGGGTGACGAGTTCGGCACCCCCGCGAATACCGGTAAGAATGTTTTTGATACAGTGCCCCAGCCCCGCGGTGGCCTCGCCGATGGCGGCCAATCGCTCACGCTGGACATTTTCCCGGTAAAGCTGGGCGTTCTCCACGGCCACCCCGACCACCCGGGCGATGCTGGTGAGCAATTCGAGATCGCCCCGCGGGAAAGGCGTGGAATGTTCTCCGGAATCCACGTAGATGGCCCCCACCACCGCGTCACGGCCGGGCAGGGGGGCGCACATGGCGGAACGAATGCCGTGCCCCACGATACTCTCGGCACTGTCAAAACGGCTGTCATCCTGGGCATTCACCGTCAGAATGGCTTCGCGCCGCCCCATGACATGTTCGATGAGGGTATGGCTCAGGGGGGTGTCTTTCCCCTCCTCCTCCTTGCTCATCACCGCCCGAATGACCGGCTCGCCCCCCGAAGGATCCACGGTGAGAATAAAACCGCGCCGCACCGGCAGGGCTTCAAAGATGAGTTTCAGGATCTGTTGAAGCAGTTCATCCACATCGAAGACGGTTCCCAGCAACTGGGCCGCACGGTACAAAACGGGAAGACGCGCCCCCTGGGTGTCACTCACCATGGCCTGGTGGATTTCGTGGGCGGCCTCCGGTCCGATGACCGACTGTCCCAGGCTGGATTCGGTGGAGCGGACGACGCGAAGCAGATGATCGCCCACGCGCAGGGTGTCGCCCTCGTGGAGGACCGCCTCCTTCGCGGGGCTTCCGTTCACTTCGATGCCATTGCTGGAATCCAGGTCACTGACACGGAGGGCGTCTCCTTCGGGCAGAACGCGGGCATGGCGGCGTGAGACGAGGGGCGAAGAGAGTACGATGTCGTTGCCCACATGCCGGCCGATATGGAGGCCGCCGGCTTTTATCTTGTAACGGCGGCTGGGGCCTTCCTTCACCGCAAGTACCAACTCGTAATCCGCCATCAACCCATTATCCCGAAAATACGTTGGAGCAAGAACGTGGCATCCACGGGCTTGTCCACGAACCCTTCCGGACCGGGCACGCCGAAATCACGTTCCATGGTGTGTTCGTCATGATGCCGGCCATCACCCTCTTCATTCACGCCGGTAAGCATGATCACGGGTATATTGTCGGTAAAAGGCGAATTCCGCAACCGCCTGAAGGCCTCGAAGCCGTCCATCACCGGCATAGTGACATCCAGTATGATCAGGTCGGGCTGTTCCGACTCCGCCAGGTCAACGGCGTCTTCCCCATTGATGCCCAGGACGCATTCCCACCCCTCCGCCGCGAGTATGGCCTCGACAAAAAGCCGTATACCCTCGTCATCATCAACTATGAGAACCTTCTTAGCCGCCATGGTGTTCCGGATTTCCTCCCGTAGAATGTTTCGGCGCAGGATCGAGTTTAGCACAAGGACCGGGGGATATTCTTGCCCCAGCGCAACGCGTGATTTGCGCAAAATCGGCTTGTTGTCCCGCTATAACTGCGACTTGTTCACGAGGTCCGCGCACTCGGGATAATCCCAGGGGATCTCAGGGTAATCTTCCCACATCTTCACGTCCTGCGTCAGCAAACCATACAACTCGGGGCGGCGCTGGTGCATGGTGCGCAGATGCTTGCGGTGCCAGCGCAATTTCTTGAGGTCGATGGTGGCGTGAACGCAGTTGTCTCCCCTTTCCCTGATACGCTGATGAAGACGCATCTCCTCGCCGGGTCCTTTCCCATGGACCACGCCGGCCGGTCCGGCGAAACCGGTGTTCCTTCCGGCGGTGATGCAGGCGCCCACGGCGCAACCATAGGCCTGTGCCGCGAAGATACAGTGGGAATCCTCGATCATACCATCGCGGCCATTGATCCAAAGGATGATTTCCGCACCGAGATAGGAGGTACAGCCCCAGGCCTCGGGGAAATAGCCGTCGTAGCACTGGAGAATGCCGACAGGACCAAAATCGAGATTGAAAACCTTGAAACGGTCACCCAGGATACCCCGTGCCTCGTGGTCGGCGCCTTCCAGTGGCGGCCAGAAATGGGGCGGCGGGCCGGATGCCGGGTGGGTCTTGAAGTAGCGCCCCAGGAGGTTGCCCTTGCGGTCCACCATCAAGGCCGTGGTAGACCAACGCTCGTTGTGCGTTTCCACCAGGCCGGCGATGGCGTACATGTTATGCACCTGCGCCAGGCCAAAGAACTTCTGAACACGCGGATGGTCGATGCCGATGCGTTGGCCGAGCACGTACTCGGGAAAGACGATGAGGTCGGAACCGTATTCCGCCGCACGGTCGAAGAAATCCGGCATACGGTCGATCACGGAGTCGGGGCCGTTGCCGGGAGTGAGTTGGACCATGGTGATCCTGGCTTGGTCTCTCATGGGACGAATCTCCTTGTGCCAATTGCGAAAGGTCGTTTTCCGGTTTTCCTCAAGCTACGGTTTTCGCGGGAACGACGGAGGGGCAAACACCTATTGGTGACCCCTGGTACAAAATGCCACGGGCGGGGAGGGCCACACCATGTTATGGGAAGACCCATCTCCCAAGTTTCGGATTCCGTCTGTTTTCCGCACCCGCGCCCGACGGCGAAAGTCAGCGTCGCCCCTGCATCCAAAGTGCCCGGGCAGCGTCTTCGTTACCGGCCTTATAAGCGACTTCCAGGGGAGTCAAGCCCGCGGCGTTGCGCTGACTCACATCGGCGCCGTTGCTGACGAGCCGTTCAACCAGGTAAACGTTGTCCTCGCGGGCGGCAATGTGCAGGGCGGCGTTGCCTTCCCGGTCGAGCACGCCGGTGTCGGCCCCTTTGATCAACAGCAGGGCGACCACTTTGGGGTAGTTGTTTTTTACCGCAATCAGCAGGGGCGTATCTCCCCGGGCATCGGGCTCGTTGATGTCCGGGCGGCCGACGGTGTTGTATATGGGCCAATCCTGCAAAAGACAGGCCACGGCCCGTTCGGAACCTCCGGCCGCGGCCATGTGGAGGGCCGTGCGGCCGTCGGGGGTTTTCCGATGGGCTGTTCCGCCGTATTGCATGAGCAGTTCCAAAGCCGCGTCTTGCCCCTTCCAGGCGGCCAGATGGACCGCGTCCCACCCGTCATCGGTCAGCAGGGTGGGGTCGGCATGGTGCTCGAGGAGCAGCTTGGCGACGGCCAGCCGACCATCGCGTGCGGCGCGATGAAGGGGGGTTACACCATCGACATCCCGCACGTTTGCCACGGCGCCCCGGTCAAAAAGGCGCTTCATTTCCTCCACATCGCCGGCCTCGGCGGCGCGATGGAGAGCCAACCGGCCGTTAACGTCCTGCCGGCGGTTGATTCCACCGCCGCAACCGGCGCAACAGGCCGCCAGCAGGGCGCAAATAACAGCGATGCCGCGCGTTTCTTGATTCATTCTCGCCAATCCCACACAATACCGTCATGAGCTGATGAGCCGCATCATAGCAGGCACCGGTCCGGAGCGCAATTGCATGGATGCACGGGAATACGAAATTCTCCACGCCGTGGAAGACCGCCACTGGTGGTACCGGGGGCTGCACCGGCTCCTGGGAAACCAGTGGCGCCGTTATGTGAGCTCCCGCGCCCCCGCGGTACTCGACGTGGGTTGCGGCACGGGTGGGGTGCTCTATCAGCTTCACCACGCCGGTTCCACCGTTGGGCTGGACATCGCGCCGGAGGCCCTGCGGTACTGTCGGCGGCGAACCCCTGCCACGCTCACCCAAGGGTCTGCCGTGGCCTTGCCCTTTGCCGGCGAAACCTTCGATGTGACGGTCCTGCTCGACGTGCTCTACCATCGCGGGGTGCCGGATAAACAGGCGCCGTTGCGCGAATGTCACCGCGTACTCCGACGGGGCGGGGTGCTCTTCCTGAACGTGCCGGCCTATCAGTGGCTCTACTCCTCGCACGACGTAGGCATTCACACGGACCACCGTTTTACCCGGCGCGAGGTGAAACGGCTTTTGCTGGCCGCGGACTTCGACATACGTTTCCTGTCCTACTGGAACTGTCTGCTCTTACCTGGCATTCTGCCGGTGCGCATGGCGCGGAAATGGAGCAGCCACCGGGGATCGGACCTTCGGAATACAGGGGATACGCCCGTTTCCAAGGTCTTGGGCACGGTATTGCGGGCGGAACGTTGGTGGCTGCGCCACGGCCGCTTTCCCTTCGGCCTCTCCATCTTCGCCGTGGCGAGAAAAAGGTAGCGTCCACGATAGTCGCTTAGCGCTCTGAAAGCGGTCAATACACTCTTTACGCTCATGCCTTTTCTTTACCTGTAAATTACATGGAGACAGGAACCGTACCTTTTACCTTGTCCCCTTATCGTTGCGGGGCGTTGCGTTTTTTGAGGGCCTGTACCACCTGTTTGACATCTTCGGTGCGGTCTTTGTGGACCACCAGCACGGCGTCCTCGGTGGCGACCACCACCACGTCGTCCAGGCCGACGACGCCCACGGCCATCTTCTCCGGCCCGGCATGGTTGCAGACGATGCTGCCATGGCAATCCACGAGGACGGGGCCGCCCTCGGTGATGTTGCCATCCTCGTCGGGTCGGCGCGTGCGCTCCAGGGCCGACCAGGTGCCCACGTCGTCCCAGGAAAAGGCGGCCCTCACCATGGCGACGTTGCGGGCTTTCTCCATCAGGGCATAGTCGATGGAAATGCTCTCCAGCCTGCCAAAGAGGTTTTCCGCCTCGACGTGGTCGCCGGCACGCAGGACCCCGGCCAAACGGCGCGTGGTTTCGGAAAAAACGGGGTTGGCCCGGTCGAACTCGTCGAGGAAGGTGGAAATCCGCCAGAAGAACATGCCGCTGTTCCAGAAATAGTCGCCCGATGCGAGGTATTTCCCGGCAAGGTCCCGGGGCGGTTTTTCCTTGAAGGCCCGCACGGGCAGCGCCGCGAGCGGGGACGCGCCGTCGGGGAGTTCGGCGTGAATGTAGCCGTAGCCCGTGGCGGGCCGGTCGGGTACGATGCCGATGGTACAGAGCACGGGGTCTGCCTCGGCGGCGGCCAGGGCGGCTTCCACCGTTTCCCGGAAAAGCATGTCATCGCCCACCACGGGATCCGCGGGGACCACCGCCATGGTGATGTCCGCGCCATCGCCGCCGTGTTCGGCCAGGAGGTGGGCGACCGCGTAGCAAAGGCAGCCGGCCGTGTTTCGCTTGCACGGCTCGGCGATGACGTTTTCTCCGGGAATGCCGAGACCCGCCGCGCTGATGGGCGTTTGCAGGTGCCCCATGGTCTGGATGTAGATATGTTCCCGGGGCACGAGTGGCAGGAGCCGGTCCACGGCTTCCTGGAGCAGTGTTTTCCCCGAGTCTGTCAGACAAAGCAACTGCTTGGGGTGTTGTTCGCGCGAGACGGGCCAGAATCGCTCACCCGATCCCCCCGCCATAATCACCGCCATGCGTTTCATGTGTCGATCCCCGCGTCAGATTAAAGCCTCATGGTCCGTTCAGGTTTGACGGGGCACATTATATCAGAGCGGGTTGGAGAAGTCCGCTGCCCGGGCGTGGGCAGGCATCACGACGGACCTTCCTGTCGGCGTGGAGCCATCGCCGCCAACGGTCGCGCGGGAGCGCGCCCCTACCGGTGCCGCTGGAGTTCAACGGGTGGGTAGGGACAAGCTCCCGCTTGTCCGTTGTCCGGGCGTGGGCAGGCATCACGACGGACCTTCCTGTCGGCGTAGAGCCATCGCCGCCAACGGTCGCGCGGGAGCGCGCCCCTACCGGTGCCGCTGGAGTTCAACGGGTGGGTAGGGACAAGCTCCCGCTTGTCCGTTGTCCGGGCGTGGGCACGCTTTACGACGGACCTTCCTGTCGGCGTGGAGCCATCGCCGCCAACGGTCGCGCGGGAGCGCGCCCCTACCGGTGCCGCTGGAGTTCAACGGGTGGGTAGGGACAAGCTCCCGCTTGTCCGTTGCCCGGG
>JAJRTN010000198.1 GCA_024278275.1 Candidatus Hydrogenedentota bacterium | reverse complement strand
TGCCCGGTCTTGGACAGGCCCCTTAACCGGGCAACAGGAAAACGGGAGACCTGATCCCCAAAAAAGGTGTTTTCAGAAGGAAAGAACCCTATTCTATGCGGGTCGAAGCGTTACGGCGATTCTGTCTTGGACAGCAGTGATTCCATGGTATAATTCCGCCGTGGAAGCATCCCTCATGGATGCCTTGGGCACAACGGATTGAAACGCATATGGCAGGTATCTCCGGAATCGGCGATTCGCCGGGAATTCATCCAAGATACGCCCCTTCCCCGGGCCGTTTTCCGATCCTTGGCCCTGCCCGACAGCCGGATTCGCATGCGTCCAAATCGGGCGAAGCGCCGGGGAGCGCGCCTCTCGATGAACTCACCGAAGAAGAAGGCGAGGTTCGCGAGCTGAAGCAACGGGATGCCGAAGTGCGGCGTCACGAGCAGGCCCATCTCGCGGCGGCCGGACAGTATGCGCGTGGCGGGGCGAACTTTACCTACGAGCGCGGTCCCGACGGCCGCTTGTATGCCACCGGCGGTGAAGTCCCCATCGACGTGGGCGAGGAGCGCACCCCCGAAGCCACCATTCGCAAGGCCCGGATCGTCCGTCGCGCCGCATTGGCCCCGGCCAATCCTTCGCCACAGGACCGCGGCATCGCCGCGCAGGCGGAACGTCTCGAAACCCGGGCACGGCGCGAGCTCGCCGGGCAAAAGCAGACCGTCGAGGATGTTCCCGTGCCACCGCAAACCCTGGATGTAAGCGTCTGACGCACGGAAAGACGCCTTCTTATTATTTTCATTCACGGTAATTCGGCAGGCTCACGGCGAATACCTCACGCCAAGGCGGGGGAAACCTCCCCGGGGGAAGCCACGACCGCTCAACGGACAGGGGGACTCTTCTCCTTTTGGAGCACGCGGCACCGGCAGGGTCGTGCGCTCCGTGAACCGTTACGAAGGGAGGGGCAAAGACATCTTTTCGTGACCATTGGCACAGCACTATCACGGGTGAGGGACTATCACGGTCCTGTTTATCCACCCGGGCCGAAACCCAAAGGCCGTCATTGCGAGGGAGCCCCAGGCGACCGTGGCAGCCCGGCACATGAAACGGTGCCACGATTTCACCTGGTTGTCGCGTTGCTCTGCATTTCGCAAATGTACAAACGGGCCGGATGGTTGACAAACGCACGCGTTTCCGGCATAACAGGAGGGTGGGCGTTGGGCCGTTGACGCGCCGTGAAGGGGGCGTGGAGCGGCTCGGACGCGGTCGGGAAAGCCTCCATACATGTTTGAATGATGGCATTGCCGCGGGAAGGGAGGGATTGTTACTGGTGTCAAGGTGGAACGGCGGGGCCCGGGGGATCGGCATGGGAAAGAAGTGGGGGCGTGGGTCCACGCCTGAATCCCCCGAACCATGCTCTCATTTTGAATAGTTTATTCAACCTCATCAGGGAGTTCATACATTATGTCACGAAAAGGTTTTACGCTTATCGAATTGCTGGTGGTTATCGCGATTATTGGCATCCTGGCGGCCATTCTGCTGCCCGCGCTGGCGCGGGCACGCGAGGCCGCGCGCCGCGCGTCGTGCGCGAACAACCTCAAGCAGTGGGGGCTGATTTTCAAAATGTTCGCCGGGGAGCACAAGGGCAATTTCCCCGCGAACAACCAGTGGTGCATCAACGGTTATGGCGGGTTTCATGGTGTAAACGCCCTGGGCTCGCTTGCAAGCGAGATCTGGCCCGGTGCGAAGGCATCGGAAATTGCCGACGCGGGCCTCTATCCCGATTACTGGAATGATGTGAATATCATGATCTGCCCCTCGGATCCACGTAACGGGCAGGCCAATTCCGCCGTGGGTCACCTCTCCGGCGATGTGGCCATTGAGGAGGACATCCAGGCCCAGATTGATCGTATCACCGGACCGGACGGGGGGCCTCAAGACTGGATTTCGCGGGCCATCGTCAACAGTATCCTGGGATGCCCCGTGTCCTACATCTATTTCTCCTACGCCGCGTCCACGGACTCGCAGATCCACGACGCCCAGTGGATGCTCAAGGGGTATTGGGGTGGTGACCAGCCCAACGACCGCTATTGTTCCTGGGTGATTGGCGTGGGTCCGACGGATATCCAGAAGCGGGGAGGGCCCTCGCAGTGGACCATGACGTCTCTCTATGCCGACCGGGGCGCGGTGGATTCCGCGGGCAAGGAACCCAACAGCCCCTACCACCGGGGTCAGCCGGCGAGCTGGGGCTGGGCGGACGATGACGGTTCCCCCCTGCCGACCAGCTATCCCCATTTGAGGGAAGGTATTTCCCGCTTCTTCATCACGGACATCAATAACCCGGCGGCGGCCAACACCAGCGAGAGCGCGCTGCCCGTGATGTGGGACGCCTGGGGCGCTTACACGGTCCAGGCCAATACGGACAACGATCCGACGGCCATCACCCGTTTCAATCATGTACCGGGTGGTTGCAACGTGCTCTACTTTGATGGGCACGTGACTTTTATCAAGTACGGCCAGGACAAACCCATCCGCAGCCCCGAATGGAACGGTTTTCCCATTAACGGTAATCCGGGCGCCAACCTCAGCAGTCAAATCCAGTGGTGGGCCAATGTCATGGGCGGCTATGGTTGATTGGTCAAGGCATTTGCGGGACCGAGGATCATGTGTTGGTATTGCTGAAAATCGTTTTTTCGCAATGGGCACTTATTGATTTCTGTTTCACCCGGGGGCCGCAATCAGCCCCCGGGTGGCCTTCGGGAAAGCAATAGCGGAAGAGAGAGGCATCCCATGAGTAAAGGACTGTTGATTACCTTGCTGATTGCCGCGGCCGTGGCGGCCTTCGTACTGATGCGCGTGGTTTTTCCCCCGGGCGGCAATGTGGTGGAGCGTGAGATTTCGCCCCAGGAGCGCCAGATGATGCAGCAGATGATGCCGGGAGCACAGCAGCAGGTGCCGCAGGTGCTCCCGCCCCAGTAGCGTCGTTCGGCGGGCGGCGACGGGAATGGCGGTCTATGCGCCATTGGGCTCCGAGGAAAACGGTGCGCTGAAACACACCCGGCGAAACCGGCTCATTCCGCCGGCGCCACGCTTTCCGGCGTGGGAGGCTCGATGCCCTCGACCAGGTTCTCCGTGTCCAGGGTGTGGGACGGGGCCATGTGCTCGGCGCCGATGCGTTTCTGGGTGAGTTAGCCGCCCTTTTTCCCGGCGCCAAGGTAGGCGTCTTCAATACGGTAGAAGTACTTTACCTTCTTTCCCGGATTAAGCACGAAACGGCCCGTCATCAACACGGGTTCCTTGAAGAGATTGGTTCGCTCGCCCTCGGCCATCTTCACGAACAACACGTCGCGGGCGGGCGGGCGCTGGCAGAAGTAGCACTCAATGGGCAAGGGAAGCAGCAGGAACTCGGTAACGTTGCGGAATTGGTTCAGGGGCACCATGAACCCGATGATGTTGATGATTTGCCCGTCCGACGGTTTCAGTTCCTCGGCGTAGGTGGCGCCGCTGCGCATGGTGCCCTTGGTTTTGCGCAGCAGCCCCCAATCCATCAATTCAAAACCCGCATCCCGGCGTTCTTCCTCGATGGCCCGCCGCCACTTGTCCATGTGCTTCGCGAGACCTGTCTTGGTGAAGAAATAATTGGCGAAAAGCCCGCCCGCCACCACGAGCACCATACCCACCACCATCGTTACCATTTCAATCGAACGTCTGCGCACGGCGAGGTACTCCGTTATTCCGTCAACCGTTCCCGGGGTCAATAATGGCCTAGAGGTCCGCCAAATCACGGGCTACGTCGCGGTCGTAGGCTTGCCACGCGGGAAGGAAACCGGCGAAGATACCGATAATCCACACGATGAAGAACGCCGCGATCTGGTCCTGGCTCAGGCGGAAGGCGTTGACCACGAGCCCGAAGCGGTAGGTGAGAAATTGGCCCAGGGCATAGGTGACCGCCACCCCGCCGAGCCAGCCGGAAAGGATGCCCAGCAGGCTTACCCAGAAGGCCTCAATCAACACGACACCAAAAATCTCGTAGGCCGACGCGCCCAGGGCGCGCATGACCGCCAAATCCCGCCTGCGCTGCAGGATGGACAAGTATAGGCCAATCAATATGGACAGGGCGGATATTACCACAACGAGGTAGCCCACGGCCAAGAGCACCAATTTCACCCAGCCGAGCACCTTGTCGTAAAGGTTGCGGATCTGGTTGATGGGAATGGCCGCCATGACGCCCATGGGGCTGTTGTTGATGTAACCCTCGAACTCATAGCGCTGGGTGGGACTCTGCAACTGCACCAATACGGCGGTCACCATCTCTTCCGGATGAAGCCCCCACTCCTCGAAGTCGGGCGTGTCGCCGGCCTCCTCCGCCCCATGCGTCCCGTGCCCGCCGCCATGGGCCTGCCACACCGAATCCAGGCGACAGTAAATGCCGCGGTCGAAGGGGGAATTGGAGGGTTTCAAGATGCCCACCACCGTGTAGGGATTTTTGGCATGGTCGTGCTCAGGCGCGGCGGCGCCTTCGGGCATTTCAATGAGACCGTGGGTGCTGATGAACGTGTCACCTATCTTGAGCCCCGTTTGCCGGGCCGCCATGGCGCCCACGACCGCCTCGAAGGGTTTATCGAAGTAACGCCCTTCGTCGAGAACAAAAGGCTTTCGCTCCTCCGCACCCTCCATGTCGGTCCACGAGTGATCCATGAGTTTGCGCTCGACGCCCACCAGCCGGAAGCCCCGGTAGGTATCGCCCAGGTTGATGGGAAAGGCGGCCTGGACGTAGGCATCGTCGGCCAGCAACTCCTTGTACTGGGCGATGGGGATGTTTCCCACCGGCTGATCCATCATATAGACCGTGCTGAGCACCAGTTGCAGCGGGCTGCCCTTCGCGCCCACCACCACGTCAAAGGCCTGGCTCTCCCGCACGAAGCGATCCTCCGTCTCCGCGCGCAACGTAAGCACGGAGGAGATGAGCGCCACCGCCAAAGCGACCGAAAGCACGGTCAGGCAGGTGGTCAGTTTACGATTCCAGAGATAGCCCCAGGAGATGCGCCAGAGTGTCATGCCGCCGCCTCCTTCACCAGGTCGGAACAATCCCAAAGCGCGGGAAGGCGTTCGGCGATGGAGCGCTCATGCGTCACCAACAGCAGGGTTACCTTTTCCTCGGCGCACATTTCCAGGAGCAGATCCATCACCGCCTCGGAGTTTTTCGGGTCCAGGCTGCCCGTGGGTTCATCGGCCACAATGAGCTTCTGCCGGTTTGCCAGGGCCCGCGCAATGGCCACGCGCTGCTGCTCCCCCACGCTCATGGTCTGGGGCATGCTGTGCAGGCGGTGTCCCAAACCCACGCGCTCAAGGAGAAGCGTGGCCCGGTTTTTCCACTCTCGACCGGGCACCGTGTCGCTGAAGCGCATCCCCAACAGCACGTTTTGAAGGGCTGTGAAGGGCGCGAGGAGGTTGAAGGTCTGGAAAACAAAGCCGATATGGGCGCCGCGAAAGTGGTCGAGTTGCCCCTCTTTCAGATCCTGGATATCAACCCCGTCTACAACCACGCGTCCGGAATCCGGGCGTAACAGCCCGGAGATCAGGTTGAGCATGGTGCTTTTCCCACACCCGCTCGGTCCCCACAAGGCCGTCTGCGCGCCGGGCGCGACATGAAACTCGGGGCATGCGAAGGTTACACCCGGCCCCAATCGTCTGCTGCAATTCTCCAGCCTGACCATCGTCGTTACCGTCCTTTCTATTGCCCTTGTGCCACGACAAGCCGATTATATTGATAATGGGATATCAATAGCAAGCCGGGTTGGGGAGGGAAGCTGCTCTCAGCCCCCTCCCCAACCCGGCGCGGCCGAAACAGGCACCGCAGCCCCCTGAAGCGGCCGGCATCACCACCACATGTAGTGGCGACTTGATCCAGCCATCCGGTTTTCTTTTTCGGGAGGGCGACCGTCCCCGGCTTTCGTGCGGTTCCATGGTAGACACCCTCCCCGCCACGCTTTTGTCTTACTTTGTGGAACCTCACCGGCCCGTCAGTACTTACGCAGCACCTCCCGTTGTACCCGTTTGTACAGGTCGTCCAGCGTGCCTTCCATCAGGTAGACCTTGCCCCGTAGATACACGCGCCGTCCGGCCGTGGCGCGGGGGAACATGGGGTCGGTGTGAACACAGGGCAACTGGGTGTTGCTCACGATACTCGCGGCCCGTGGCCAGGCGATGGCGAAAAGGTACTTTCCATCTTCCGAGGTTACCGCCACCACGTCAGCATCGGCCTCTACGTCACCCACGCCCCAGGGCGCGGGAAGCCGGCCCAAGTCAGGGCCGCCTTCGACCTCGTAATGGCAGAAACGGGGATCGCCGTCGCCCCGGCCCGTGTCCGCCATGTTGACCCACGCCCCTTTGACATGGATCCAGGTTCGATCCAGCGTCCGGTCTTCAAACAAGGTTCCCGCGAGAACGGGGCAGAACTGTACACCCACATTGCAGCTTGCACCCGCCCGGTTGTCCACCCAGAACTGAAGATCCACGCTGTCCTCGTTGGGTGAGAGACGTCCCCCGATTTCCCGGCCGGCCACGGTCCAGGCGAAGGCCAGCGTGCCGCCCGCGCCCTCCGTCCAGACCTTCGCCAACGCCTCCGGGTGGTCCCGTGGCGGCATGTCTTCGCGCACATGGTCGATGAAGTCCAGGGCATCCGTGTTCACCGTTTCAGGATAGCGCAAAGAAATGGGGGTGTCCATCCACGGGGCACGAATCAGCGCGGCGTGCCGTCGTGGGTTATTATCCCGCGGCGCGGGCCATACCTTGATGCGCTCGCGCGGCGTGACGGGTTCGCCCACCCGCACTTTGAGGTGTTGGGGCGTGCCGTCTGTCGCCACGATGAATGCCGCGCCCAGGCTGCCGTCGCGGGCGGTGAAAACCTCGACGCCGTCGAGGTCGCCGTTGCGTGCCTGCAAGACGGGAACCCACCCGGTTGATTCCTCCCGCCAGATGCGCGGCCAACGGTATTCCGTCAGCCCCGTCACCAACACCGCCACGTCCGACCGTCCGCCCCGAAGGACGAATTCGGCCCGGTTATCTTTGGCACGGATCTCCGGCGGAAAATCGGAGACGCGATTACCCACCGTGACACCGGTGATTCTCGGTCCTTCGCTCCCATAGGCGACCGTTTCCCGTTTCGGGATACGCGTGCCGTCCACCTCGCCATAAGGCAGCCAGAAGCCCTCGAAGGCGATCACGTCGCCTGCTTTCAGTTCCAGGTCGTCGGCATCGGGCACGAGGAGGAGGCGCGTATCGCCCTTCTTCTCGCAGAGCACACTGGCCGCCGGACCGGGCCGCCCCGACCACGTGCGAATAACGATGGCATTCGACCCTTTGGGTTCGCCGTACAGGGCGAGGAAAGCGTTCTCCCGCGGCAGCGGATGACCGCGCACGGCGAAATGTTCTTCCCCGAAAGCCAAGGGCACATCCTCCATGCCCGAAGCGGCGGCGTGGGTGTAGCGCAGGCCCTGTACCCACGTGGCGACGGTCAGCAGGCGGAAGTTCTCCCGCGCGTTGGGAATGGTGAGCGGTTCCAACACCTCGTAACGGACGTTGATGAAATCACGCACTTCATCGGCCTGGGGAAACTCGAAGGCCCGCACCGTGGCACGAACCTTCCCGTCGGACGAGAGGTATTCCAGCCCGATATCCATCCAGTTCGGCCCCGTACTGTGGTAGGTGGTACCCCGGTAGGTGAGGTATCGCCAGGCCTCGCCATCGTTGTAGGACAGGAAACTGTGGCCCGCCACGTTGTCATGCTGGGGCTGGCCGGTCCAGAAGGTGTCCTGACTCATGGCGCGGAAATCCGCAATCGCCACGCCCGGCAGGCCCCCGAACTTGAAGGGCACGTAGCACGTGGTTTCCGTCACGCCCGTCGAACTGTGGAAGTAGTCCATCCAGGCGCCCAGCGACGAAAAGTGTTTCGTCATATGGTTGCCCCAGTTCTGGTACAGATGGATGGATGACAGGGTTTGCGACTCGCCCGCGTCGAGATAGAGGGGAAAAAAGTTCTCGCTGAAAGCGGTATCCGCCGGGTTGTAAAAACGCTCCTCCTTCTCCCCGGCGAAGTTTTTCGACACCTGCACCGTCAAAGGAAGCGGGTGCCCCTCCTTGTCCGTCACCACGCCACCCTCCACCACGCCGGGCGTACCCGACGACGTCTCGTGACAGATATAGACCTTGCGCGGCGTATCGTCATTGGTGATGGTGAACGTGACCCCTTCCCGGTAGTCGGGATACTGGAAGAAGTGCCCCTCGAATCCGCCCGGATTATGGGAGCCCACCCGGTAGCAGCCGCGGACGGCATCATAGTACAGCGGACGCTCCGCGTCGAGGGTTTTCAACGCATCCCCCGTCAGCGGCGGCGTCTCGTTATACACCGGGAAAGCGAATTGCTGGTGCGTGCCCGCCTTGAAGGGTTCCGGGGTGAACACCGCCGAACCATGGGTCCCCGCGTAGCGAACCTGCTTTGCCTCGAAATCCGCCACCGCGTGCCACGTGATGGAGGCCAGCATCTTCTCGGGGTAGCAATAGAGCGCCAGATCCCCCTTCAACGGCGCCACCTTACCCGCCTTATCGCTCACCCGCACATCGAACCAATGCACCTCGCAGTAGTAAGGACCCCGGCGGTAGAGATTGATACGTGTCGCTTCCCGGGTCCGAACCGAGTCATACACCGTGCCATCGCCCCCCGTCACGGTCAGCGACAGCCATACCGTACCCGTCTTCGCGTCCACCAGGTGATGGGGCGCGCGAAGCTGTCCCACCACACGATACGCCTCGGCCAGCACCTCGAAAGCCGTTCGATCACCGTCCGTGTAACGGACCTCGAGCGCGGGCCGTTGACTTACCGGCTGATGGGCAAAATCATTGGTCCAACTATTCTCCACCCCCGCCACCAGGCAGCACAGCGTCACAAGCGATACCATGGTTCTTCTCCGTGTCGGTTATATCAGGCGCTTCATGCACCCCACTGCTTATACGCGAAACGACTCCACCGATCCAATCCCTGGTGCGCGTGCCACACACGAAAAAACAATCCCGGGTGGCCACCCCGAGTTGGTCCCTTACCCATGAGGTTCTGCCAAATGGTCACAATAATATTTCCTGCTCTTTCCTCCATCATTCCCGCAAACGCGGAAATCCACGCAAAAGGGAAGAGGATGCTCCGAATCATGGATCCCCGCTTTCGCGGAAATGATAGTGAGGCATGGTACAAACAGTGGGAATGATTCATGGTTCCGGCTGCGCCGGGCCAGGATTTTCGATCCACCCGTTGAACCCTCCCGGATCCGTCGTGTATCATTTCGCCTGCCCCAAGGGCGGTTAGCTCAGTTGGCTAGAGCATCTGGTTTACACCCAGGAGGCCGCAGGTTCGAGTCCCGCACCGCCCACCATTCATTTCTCTTGCCACACCCTGACAACCCTTGTCTTTATTGGCCAAAGTCCCTATCGTATGGCTCGTATCACTGTATTGCTTATCCCCCTCGGAATTGCCACTAATTGCCGCTAAATGCCCCCCCCCGCGCCAGAATTTGGTGCAACATTTAGTGCAACCGAAACCGTCGCTTCCTGGCATGTGTCCACGGGTTCTAGGGGTGGAATCTTGTCCACTGCGCCCTGCATATCCAACAAGCCAAGGTGGGTATAGACGTTTACGGTCAGGGACGGCGTGCTGTGGCGCATGAGCCGTTGCGCCACCTGTAGGGGGTTGG
>JAJRTN010000197.1 GCA_024278275.1 Candidatus Hydrogenedentota bacterium | reverse complement strand
CGCCACCTGCAAACAGCACGACCGCAACGTCACGGAATACATCACACGGGCCTGCGTCGCGCGTCTTCACGGTCGTCCTGCTTCATCGCTACTGCCCGTGTCCACCGAAATCCTGGCTCAAGTGGCCTGAACGGTTACATTATTTTTTACCACGGAACACACGGAATGCTCGGACATTAATACTCCTTTTGTCCGTGTTTTCTGTGTTTTCCGTGGTTCTATTCTTCATCTGATTATTCTCTTGATAGTCGCTTTGGGATAATGCCCAAAGTTCACCAGCAATCCAAGTTTCAACAGCTGTCTCGTCGTCAAGGTTTCAGGCTTTTCTTATGTGGCACAGCCGCCCTCTGTGGGCCGTACTCGGCCCGGACCAGGGGCTGTGGACCGATAGGCCCATTCCACCGGGAGTAGAATACGTGCTTGCCCATCCCTTCCGTGGATTCCCGCGTTCGCGGGAATGACGGGCGGGGTGCCGGTGGCCGGTCTTGCACTTCTTGAAGTGATCGCCCAGGAAGTCAAAACTTTCACCCGCGCTGCAGCCAACCATGCGGGTCTTTTCCGGATCTCTTCCTGCGAAACGGGGCCATGGAGAATCGCCTTGCGGACGGACCGTTTTTGTCCTAAAATGGGTTCCATGAGGCACTTGTTTCGGTGCTTCGCGGCTTGTTCGGTCATTTGCATGGCGCGGCGTCACTTGGTGTACCGGGGACAGGGTAATGACGATGAATGGGCTTCGAATAGAGATGGCTGGAAGGGGGGCCTCCGGGGACCGCACGGCCATCACGCGGTTTCTCGCGCCCGCCGGCATCGCAGTGGATGGCAACCGGCCCGGCGACATCCGGGTGCATGACGACCGGTGTTTTCAACGTTTTCTCGCCCATGGGACGCTTGGGCTGGGCGAGTCCTACATGGATGGGTGGTGGGACTGTAAGGCCCTGGACGTCTTTACGGAGCGCGTGCTCCGGGCGGGCCTGGATAGGGCCTTCAGCCGTTGGGCGCTGCTGCTGCCGTGGCTCCGGGCAAAGCTGTGGAACTTGCAGCACGGGCGCCGGGCCTACCAGGTGGGTGAGGTCCATTATGACCTGGGGGATGACCTTTTCGAGGCCATGCTGGACCGGCGCATGGTCTATTCCTGTGCCTATTGGAAGGATGCCCGCGACCTGGACGAGGCGGAAGAGCGGAAGCTGGACCTGGTGTGCCGGAAACTGGGGTTGGAACGGGGCATGCGGGTGTTGGATATCGGCTGCGGCTGGGGGGGCTTTGCCGCTTTCGCGGCCGAGCGGTACGGGGTGGAGGTCCTCGGCATCACCATTTCCAGGGATCAAGTGGCCTTGGGTCGGGAGCGTTGCGCCGGGCTCCCCGTGGAAATCTGCTTGCAGGATTACCGCGAACTGACCGGCCGCTTTGACCGCGTGGTCAGCATCGGTATGTTCGAGCATGTGGGCCCCCGCAACTACGGCACGTTCATGCGGGTGGCGCGACGCGTGCTGGACAACGGCGGGCTGTTCCTGCTCCATACTATCGGTGCGACGCGCACGCGCGCCCATTACGATCCCTGGACCCACAAGTACATCTTCCCCAATGGCCACATCCCGTCGATGGCGCAGATAGACCGGGCCATGGAGGGGCTTTTCGTGATGGAAGACTGGCATAATATAGGGCCGCACTACGACCGGACGCTCATGGCGTGGCACGAGAACTTCGAGCGGCACTGGCCGCGGCTGCGGGCGCGTTATGATGAACGCTTCCACCGCATGTGGCGGTATTACCTGCTGACCTGCGCCGGCAGCTTTCGCGCCCGTCACAACCAGGTGTGGCAGATGGTCATGAGCAAGGATGGCGTGCCGGGCGGTTACACGCCCGTGCGCTGACGGCCGCCGAGGAGATCCCCGTGCGAATCGGTATCGATGTGGGCCCCCTGTCGGGCGCGAGGACCGGCGTGGGCGCCTATACCTTCCAACTCCTCCGGGCATTGCTCGAAGCGGGCGGCCACGATTACCTGGGCTATTCCGCCGGGCTGCGGCCGCCCGACTTGTCCGGGCTGCCCGGCCTGGCGGGAACACGCCATCTTCCCCTACCCACGCGGGCGCTCTACAAACTGTGGGCCGCCTTGGGGCGTCCCCGGGTGGATCGGCTCCTGGGCGGGGCCGACGTATGCCATGGCACCAACTATTTTCTTCCGCCCACCGCCACGGCGCGGCGCGTGATCACCGTGTACGACCTGGCTTTCCTGCGGGAACCCGCGTGGTGCAGCCCGAAAATCGTGGGGCCCTTTTCGAAAGGCGTGCGGCGTTTTTGCCACAAGGCCGACGCCGTCATTGCGTGCTCCCACGCCACCCGGCGGGACATTGTGTCGCTGCTCGATGTGGCGGAAGAGAAAGTGCATGTGGCGCACGGCGCGGTGGGCGAGGGGTTCCAGCCCCGTGACCGGGACGAATCGCTCGCCGTTCTCCGCGACCGCTTTGGCATGGAGGCACCCTTCCTGCTCTTCGTGGGCACCCTTGAACCGCGCAAGAATGTCACGGGCCTGATCGAAGCCTTCGGGAAGGTCCGGAAAGACGTGCCCCATTCCCTTGTGCTCGTCGGTCCAACGGGGTGGAACGCGGCGCCTATTCTTGATGCCCTGTCGCGCCCGGAACTGGAGGGTCGGGTTCACCGCGTGGGCTACGTGCCCCGGCACGCGGATCTCGCCTGGTTTTACAGCGCCGCCGATGCCTTCGTTTTTCCAAGCCACTATGAAGGTTTCGGCCTGCCCGCGCTGGAGGCCATGGCCTGCGGCTGTCCGGTCATCACGTCCAACACCTCCTCCCTGCCGGAGGTTTGCGGCGAGGCCGCGCGGTATGTCGCCCCCACGAATACGCGCGAACTCGCGGCGGCCCTGCGCGAGGTGGCCTTGAGCGAGAAACTCCGCCAGCGCCTGAGTGACCGCGGGCAAGCGCGGGCGCGGCACTTCACCTGGGCGGCTTGCGCGGAAAAGACCGTCGAAGTCTACGAGAGTCTCGCCTGATGCGGGTGCTTTTCAACGGACTTCAGGCGGGCAATCGCAGCGGCACCGGACGCTACACAGTGGAACTCCTCCGGGCCCTCGGGGAACTCGACGAAGCAATCGAAATCTTCGCCGTGTGGCCGCGCGGTATGGCCTGGCCCGTCGAGACGGACCGGGTCCGATACCTGGAACGTGACGCGGGAGGCGCGCGGCGGCCCTGGTTCGATCAATTCGGGGCGCGACGCCTCGCCCGTTCATTGGGCGCCGACGTAATTCACTATCCGGCCAGCGTGGGACCGTTGACGGGCCTGCCCGGGCTTGTCCTGACGGTTCACGACCTGGCTTTCCTGCGGCATCCCGAGTGGTTCGCCGCCAACCGCGCCCGTTATTACCGTTTCGCCGTGGGACGCAGCGCACGCCGTGCCAAGCGAATCATCGCCGACTCGCGGGCCACGGCCAGGGACGT
>JAJRTN010000022.1 GCA_024278275.1 Candidatus Hydrogenedentota bacterium | reverse complement strand
ATAGCATATGTTATATACGCTATACTTAAAAGTCAAGAAGAAAGCCCGGCAAAGCCGGGCAGATGAAAGGGGTGGCAGTCTCTTGCGGCAGAGGGTTAGCCTAAACTACACTTTGCAAACACCCTCTTAGAGATACCAGGGCTCGCGGATGGCGCGAGAGGTCATGCGGTTGGCCTCTTCGTCATCAATAAAAACTTCCTTCGCCGGGTCCCACTTGAGCGGACGTCCCAGCCGTTTGCAGAGGTTGGCCGCGTGACATGCCGAGATTGACCGGTGGGCCACTTCCGCGTTCGACAGGGTTTGCTCCCGCGAATATACGCAGTCAAGGAACGCGCGAATATGGTTGTCCGGCGGGTACCCCCCCTCGAATCCTCGCCCTTTCAGCAGTGACTTTGGATAGGTCTCGATATCCCCCGAGTCCCCCGTCTCCACCCACCCCTCATCGCCCTCGATACGAATGGGACAACTCCCGAAACGAAGCCCTCGGCGGATAACCAGCTTACTTCCGTTCGCGTAGCGGCCGATATACCGGTCGCCCTCTTTCCAGAACTCCACCGGCCCCGTGTGGTCCATATCATTGGCCCACTGACACAGGTCCACCGTATGACTGCCCCATTCCGTGATGGCCCCGCCACTGAAATCCGTGTGCGCGCTCCAGAACCCGCGCGTGGGGTACTTCTCGTTGTAGGGCCGCCATTGCGCGGGCCCCAGCCAACGCTCCCAATCGAAGACATCCCGTGGGGGCAATGCCTGTCCCGGAAGAATCGTCTCGTAAAGGCCTTCCATGCCCGGTGCCTGCTCGGCGTGGAGTTCCTTGATCCGCCCCAGCTTGCCCGTACGCGCCAAGTGTACCGCGAAGCGGAAGTTGCTGATGCTTCGCCGCTGCGTGCCGCACTGGAAGATGCGGCCGAGACGGCCCATGGTATCCGCCACGGCGCGGGATTCGTGGATTGTCACGCTCATGGGCTTCTCGCAATACATGTCCTTACCCGCGCGCGCCGCCATGATGGACACCAGCGAATGGCAATTGTCGCCCGTCGCGATGAGCACGACGTCGATGTCCGACCGGCCCAGCAATTCCAGGAAATCCACATGCTCGGCGCAATCCTGGTTGCCGTAGTGATCGTTGACCTGCTTCAGGCCGCGGGCACGACGGTCGGCAAAGCAGTCGCACACCGCCATTACGCGCGTGTCCGGCTGCGCCATGAACGCATTCATCACATGTCGGCCCCGCCCCCCAAGACCAATAACCCCCACCTGGATCCGGTCATTGGCCGCTTTCGCGAAGGCATCCCGCACCAGTATATTGGGCGCCACCACGGCGCTACCGGCGACCAAAGCCGCTCCCCTGATGAAATCCCGGCGCGACACGCGCCCGCCACGTTCCGTTTTCGACATATTGACAGCCTTTGTGCAAGTTAGGTGGACCTCATGGTCCCGTTTTTCAGCGTGGACACGCCACGCATACTACCACGGTCACATATTGGACACCAGCGAAGCATTAGGAGAGGCACTTGCGAAATTCACGTGCCATCTCCAGGACCGCGTTCGGTCCCGGCATGTGATATGTTGCGGCTTAGAGAGCCTCAACATACAGGATTATAAGACGGTTACGATGCAAATCGCCTTTTCGCAAATAGCATGTAACCTTGGGATCGCCATACGTGTATGTTACCTTGACTTTTGCGCTAACCACGTTCCGCGCGTCAACCTGGGAGGACACACGACGATGAACACCCGCTTCAAAGCTGCTCGAATCCGCGTGAGGAATAAGTGCGCGGCCATGGCGCTGCTCTCAATCCTTGTGCTTGCGGCGCCGTCTCATGCCGGGGGGGATACGCAACGCAGCGAGGTAATGAAGGGCATGAAACAAAACGCTGAGGATGTCCCTATCTCGATGGCCAAGGCTCGTGTCTATGAACCGGGCCATCCCATTGAACGCCGAGTGCCCATCGACCTGAGACCCGGTCCCCATTTGTTCGTGGATGATTTTCTCATCGAATCAAGCGACAACATCGTGCGAGTGGTGAACGTTCCCGAACGTGACGCGTCCATTCCCAATCCCATCGTCACTGGAAAGGAGGACGGGTGCTTCCAGCCGTACATGACCGTCCTCCGGGACGAACGAACGGGCCGCTTTCGTCTTTGGTATGACCACCATACGGCGGACTTCAATGCCAGCCGTTCACGCCTTGGTTACCTTGAATCGGACGACGGCATCCACTGGATACGCCCGGCACGCGTCCTGGACGAGCCCCCCTCCATCCGGTACGGCGTCAGCGTAATCGACCAAGGCGAGCGTTTTCCGCGGCCAGGGCAACGATACGCGCTCGGGTGGTATAAGGATGGCGGTCTCAATGTGGCTTCTTCCCCCGATGGAATCGCCTGGACGCCCCTGTCGGCACAGCCGGTTCTCTATCACAACCATGACATCAACAGTATCTTTTTCGACGCGTTGCGAAAACGCTACGTGGCCACGGTCTCGGTGTACCGGCCCGTCGGATGGTGGAGCGGAAAGCTCCGCATCACCATGCAGAGCCACAGCGCCGACCTCGTCTCGTGGTCCACGCCCCACCACGTCCTCGTCCCCGATCCTGCGATGGATGAGGGGGGAACCCAGTTCTATGCCATGGACGGATTCCTCCGTCGTGGCGACCTCATCATGGGCATGGTGAAAGTCCTTCGGGATGATCTCAAGGCCGATGATCCGCCCGATCCACCGGAGGCCTACGGCGTCGGCTACACGGCCTTGGCATGGACCCGCGACGGCGACACATGGACCCGCGACACCACGCCATTCTTCTCCCCGAATCCTGCGAAAGGCACGTGGGATCACGCCCACGCCTGGATCGACGACCAACTGCCCGTGGGGAACGAGGTCTTCTTGTACTACGCCGGATATGCCCGCGGCCACAAGGTAAATCGCTTCGAGGAGCGCCAAATAGGTTTGGTCCGGATGAAAAAGGATCGGTATGTGAGCCGAAAGGCCGGACCGGTGATCGGACGGATTCTAACTCCGTTGATGACCCTCCATGGCGAATCGTTGACCGTGAATGCCGATGTTGAGGACGGCTCCTTGAAAGCGCGGGTGCTGGACGAAAAGGGACATCCAATCCCCGGCTTCACCTTGGACGACTGCCGCCCCGTCACAACCGATGCGCTGGATGCGCCCATCGCCTGGAAACGGTCTCTCCGTGAAGTGCAAACGAAAACCGTGCGCCTGGAGTTTGTACTGCGAAACGCCGCAATTTTTGGGTTCGAGCTTCGGTAACGGGGCAGGAGAGCGCCACCGGTTCGATTCCATGACCCCGCGGGGATCCATGGGTTGACGGCATGACTTTGCCCTTTTTCATGGATTCCCGCGTTCGCGGGAATGACGGTCGGGTGCCGGGGGCGGCTGTGCCACATAAGAGATGGTCCATCGAAACGCACCTCAAAGGCGCCCGTGAAGGGTTACGGAACGTGAATTCCCCACGTGCCCCTCAAGGGGTCAGGGGCCGAATCAATACCTCCCGCACACGCACCTGCATATCCCCGAATTGAGCCCCGGGATGGACCTGGAAACCGATGCGGCCGTGGTCCGTGCTGTCATCATGCACATCCGAGACTTGCGTTCCGTTCAACGAAATCGTGATGTGATTGCCCACGGCGCGAATGCGGAAAATGTTCCATCCATCCTTTTTCACCAAGCTTTCATTCTCGTTCTTCGACAGGAACATCTTGCCGGGACAATACAGGGAACCCGTCCAGCACACCGGGTTCTTATATTCGAGCACATCGGCCTGGTACGCTGTGCCGGCATCCTGGTAGCGGAACCAAACCCCCGTGTTGGCGGGCCAGATGACCTTGAAGGTCACGATCAACTCAAAATCGTCAAAACTCCCCTCGGTAAAAAGGTCGCCAGGTGCGTTCCCTTCGCCCTGCCCTCCCACGAGGAGGCCCTTCTCGACACGCCACAAGGCTTTACCTTCACTCCGCCAGCCCGCCAAGTCCATCCCATTGAAGAGCGGCGTCCAGGACCCGTCGCCGGACTCGACACTCCGATGTTCTCCATGGCAATCCGTGCAGACCGCGTCTTCGCCAATAACAGTCCCCGTTCCCCGGCGCTTGCCCCGCCACTCGCGGCGGAAGGCTTCGACAGCCTCCACGTCCTCGTGTCCGCCGTGGCATTCACCGCACAGGGCTTCCACTTCGTTGCGTCCGAAAGGCAGGTCGGGCTCGACTGCGCCGGTGCCATCGGTCACGTGGGCCACCGATTCGCCATGACATTTCGTACAGGTTACGGCCTCTTCGGCCGCAACATGCCGCATCACCAGCGTTTCGTCGGCCAGCTCCGCGTGGCAGGTCAGACAGTCCAGGTTGTTGGACGGAGCCGCAGCGGTGGACAGTGCCAGGATGATCCAAGCGGCCAGTGTTTCCGCCAATCTAATGTTGCTCATATTGTTCACCCCGGTTGGTTTTCGGACCTTTTCGACCTGTCCCATCATATTGCCGCCCCCGCCGCACCGTGTCAAGTGTTTGCTTTTCGCGCGGCACCGTGTTAAAAGACTGCCTGTACCGGCCGGTTGAGACGTTCGAGCCGGCTCTCCCATATAACCCGGCGGAAAGGATGAGAAACATCATGAAGAGAATATCGATTGGATCATGGGCCTATTCCATCGGCCCCTACGCGGACAATCCCGTACCCTGGAGCGAAGTGATTTCCAGGCTCAGTGCTCTTGGTTTTGATGGCGTGGAGTTGGGCGGTTTCGGCGTGCATCCGAACCCGGACAATCTGCCCACCCGGGAAGACCGCGACCGCTGCAAGCAGGAACTCGCCGACGCGGGGCTTGCCTTCTCGGCGCTGGCAGCCGACCTTTGGGGCCAGAAGCTCATCAATACCGAAGACACCACGCCCTACATCGAGGAGTTTCGCAAGAATCTCGCCTTCTGCGTGGATATGGGCATCCCCGGCATCCGCGTGGATACCGTGCAGGGGCCCGATATCTTCGAGGAGGTGGACCCCGAGACCGCCCGGAAGCGCGTGGTCACGACGTGGAAGCAATGTACGAAAGAAGCCGCTGACAGCGGCGTCTATGTCACCTGGGAGTTCGAGCCGGGCTTCGCTTTCAACAAGCCCTCCGAGATCATCCAAATCGTGGACGAAGTGGGGGATGACAACTTCGGCATTCAGTTCGACACCTGCCACGCCCACATGTGCGCCGTGGAGGCCTCCCGCCAGCCGGGCGAGAAAGAGACCCTGCCCGGCGGCGCCCTCGAACTCGCGCAAAAGCTGCGCGGCAAGATCAACCACATCCACCTCATTGACTCGGACGGCACGCTCCACGATGACGAAACCAGCACCCACGCCCCCTTTGGCGACGGTTTGTTGAACTTCGACGAGTTGGTGCCCGAGTTGAACCAATGCGGCATCCCCCACGACTGGTGGACCATAGACCTTTGTTTCTGGCCCGATGCCTGGGCCGTGACGGAGCGCTGCAAGAAAGCCATCGACGAAATCAACGCGAAATACGGGTGATGAATGTTGAGAAGCAGGTAGCCTGCCGGCGATCCGGTTCCGGGGAGGATTTCAATGCCGCCCGGGACTCGATTGCCAAGGGATACTTACGCCATGGCCGCTTCATGGATGTACTTGGCGGTGGAGAAAATGCTCAACGCCCATGTGGTAAAGACGACTGAAACGGTTCCACCGAAGACCCATAATCTGCTGCGTCTGGCGGAATTGGGACAGGTGGCGTGTTCGAAAGAACAGGATGTTTGCTTTCGTAACATCGATCTGCTGGTGATGATGAAGCATGGCGGTAAACCCCATGAGCAAGGCGTGTACACAAGGTGAAGGATCGCCTGGCCCTGGGGTTGGAAAAGGGAAACAGGAATCGACGGTGGATTACCGCGGAGAGGATGAAAAACATGCCCAAGAAGAAACTGAATATGGGACTCATCGGCTACGGCTTCATGGGACGGGCCCACTCGAATGCGTATAACAAGGTCAACAAGTTCTTTGACCTGGAATATGAACCGGTGCTCAAGGCCGTGTGCGCGCGGAAGGAGGCCATACTCAAACCCTTCGCCGAGCGCTGGGGGTGGGAAAGCACCGAGACGGACTGGCGCCGGCTCATCGAGCGTGACGACATTGACTGTATCGACATCGGAAGCCCGAACAACACCCACCGCGACATCGCCGTGGCCGCGGCCGAGGCGGGGAAAATGGTGCTCTGCGAAAAGCCCCTCGCCATGAATGCCGCCGAGGGCCTGGAGATGACCGAGGCCATCGAAAAGGCCGGGGTGGCCAACATGGTCTGGTTCAACTACCGCCGCGTTCCCGCCATCGCCCTGGCGAAACAACTGGTGGACGAGGGCCGCATCGGCCGGGTCTTTCACTACCGTGCCAAGTACCTCCAGGACTGGACCATCAGCGCCGACGTGCCCCAGGGCGGCGAAACCCTGTGGCGTCTCGATGCCGACGTGGCGGGCAGCGGGGTGACGGGCGACCTGCTGGCCCATTCCATCGACACCGCCATCTGGCTCGCCGGCGGGATCGACAAGGTCTCCGCCATGACCGAGACCTTCATCAAGGAACGCCCCACCCAGGACGACCCAAGCGTGACCAGGGAGGTCAAGATCGACGACGCCTGCGCTTTCCTGGCCAGGTTCAATAACGGCGCGCTGGCCACCTTCGAGTCCACCCGCTATGCCCGGGGCCGAAAGAACCAGAACACCTTCGAGATCAACGGCGAAAAGGGTTCTCTCTTCTTCGACCTGGAAGACGCCCACCAGTTACAGTACTTCAACCACGACGACGACGAACACGTCCATGGCTGGCGGACCATCCTGGTGACCGATTCCGAGCATCCCTACATGGACCACTGGTGGGTACCCGGCTGCGTCATCGGCTACGAGCACACCTTCATCAACGCCCTCGCCGATTTCCTCCAGGGCCTCGAAACGGGCACGCCCGTCCGCCCCAACTTCCGCGATGCCCTCGGAACGCAACGCGTTTGCGACGCTGTTCTCAAATCGGCCAGGACGGAGGCCTGGGAAAAGGTGTAGGGTACGCTTCTGCGCGCCAGGAACATATGACCGGCGGCGGAACACGAAGGGAAAAACGTGCCGAAACCATTGGCTTTGAAGCGCCTCATGAGAATAATCCGGGGCGGTGCTGTGACCGCGACCGTCTCGCCCTCCCGTCCCGTCTATCCCACCTACGCTGCCATGGCGGACGAGTTACTCTACCGAGCGTTGCTGGAGGTGGGTGCTCCTCTCGGACCCGAGGCGTGGGAACGGGGCCGCCGTGACCCCCTTTTGGCGGCCACGCTGTGGCAGACCCGTTGTCCCGCTTTTGTGGAGCATTTCGACCACGAAGCGGAGCGCATCGGGAAAGGTGCCGAGAAGGCACTGGGCAGACGCCAGCGGCGTCTGCTGGGATTGGCCCTGGGGCGCGACGACCGTTTCAGCGGGGATTCCCTGCGCGCCCTCATGGAGAACGAGTTGCTCTTCCTCGTGGCCGTGGAACACGGCGGCGAGGCGTTCTTCGAGGCCCTTGGAAAGTGTTTTTCCATGCCGGGGGCCGTGGCACGGGTTTTACTCGTTCAGGATTGGAAGGTATTCCGCTGGTTGCTCAACGGCAACGGCAATCCCTCCCGTGTCGAGGATTTCGCCACCCGCGCGGGGAGCCGTCTCCACGTACACCGGAAGAATCACAAAGTGCTCGCCTCCGTCACGAAAGACCTGGAGGTTCCCAAACGCGCCTACTTCGACGTGGGCTGCCTCTTTGGACTCACCCTGGTTTCCGCCGTGCGCCTCGGCTTTCCCGTGGTCCACGGCTGTGAGCTGGACGAGAAAGTCTTTAAGCGTGCCCGGTCCGTTGTTCCCCTGGCGGCCACGCGCCCCGGCCTGGATGTCCAATACTTCGAGGAAGACTTCCTTACCCTCCCCCTCGAAGCCCAACGCTACACCTTCGTCACGGTGAACAACGTCCTCGAACACACGCCGGATCTTGGGGACACCATTGCGAAACTGGCCGAGATTCTCGCACCCGACGGTTTGTGTTACATCTACCAGGGCAACGCGAAATCGCCCCAATTCGTGCGGGTGGAACCCCACTACAAGCTTCCTCTCCTCACCATCCTGCCCAAGGACCTGGCAATTCAAATCCTGCTGCGATTGGGACGCATCGCCACCCCCGCCGACTACGTCGTGACGCGCTGGCCCGGTTACCGGGAATTGAAAGACCTTTTCGCCAAACACGGCCTCGAAGCCACCATTCACACCAGGAGCCTCGGGTACTGGGCCTCCTCCGAGATCAGCACCGCCTACCGCGTGCGCTGTATCAGGAAGAAGATTGTCGAAGAGGCCGAGGCCAAGGTCTACCCCGTACTCGACGACGCCGAACAAAAGCAGGCCAAGGACGCCCTCGCCGCCTACTTCGCCGAACTTGATGAAGCGGGCAGGCGCGACACCCTCGACGACCAGCTCGCCTACCTCAAGCCTACCTGGGATATCACCGTGCGGCGGGCCGGAACATAAGCGATAACCCTCCAACGCCTTTCTAATCCGGCTGGGCCGAAACCAAGAGGCCGTCATTGCGAAGGGACAGCGAGGAACGAGCCGTGGCGCGATAGCAACAGTGATCTATTGCGCAAACAACGCGGCAATCGGGTTGTGGGGGAAACCGGGGTGATAGCCCATGACGAGAACCTGCTTCCCCGGGCAACCGTTATTCACCAGGGCATGGGAACCGTGGTACTATCGGGGCAAGGTCCTTCTGGAAGGAGAATGCCGTACATGAGCAGGAAAATGAATGGGAACACCGACGGCGCGGGACTGAGCCGACGCGATTTTTGCGTGTCCGTCGCGGGAGCCGTCGCGCTATCGAGCCGTTCCGCCCTCGGTGCGTCGGCATGGCCGGGCACCTGCAAGAATATCCTGCTGATCACAACCGACGACCAGGGCGTCGAAGCCGGTTGCTATGGCGATCCCTACGCCCGCACGCCTCACCTGGACGCCCTCGCCGCCGAGGGCGTACGCTTCGACCGGGCCTATATCACCCAGGCGTCATGCAGCCCTTCACGCAGCAGCATGCTGACGGGACTGTACCCCCACCAGAACGGCCAGATAGGACTCGTGCGTCCGGATTGTCACATGCGCGAGGGCATCCCCACCCTGCAGGGGGTGCTGAAGGCCGCGGGCTACAAGACCGGCATGATCGGCAAGCTGCACGTGGCCCCCGCCACGGCGTTTCCCCTGGACTTCGACCGGCGTCAGCCCTGCATACGCACCCGCGACGTGCGCGGCGTGGCCGCGGAAGCCACCGAGTTCCTGGACCGGTACGGCGACGCCCCCTTTTTTCTCATGGTGAACTACTTCGATCCACACCGCCCTTATAAGGACGCCGACCAGATCAAGGGATTGCCGGAAAAGCCCTATGGCCCGGACGATGTAAAGCCGTTTCCCTTCCTGGGCGTGGATTCGGAGGCTGTACGCAAGGAGGTCGCCACCTACTATAACTGCCTGTCACGGGTGGACACCGGTATTGGCCTGCTCCTGGCGCGCTTGGAAGAGGCCGGTCACAAGGACGATACGGTGGTGGTCTTTTTGGGCGATCACGGCGCACCCTTCGCGCGCGCCAAGACCACCTGTTACGAGGCGGGCGAGCGGGTGCCCTTCATCGTGCGCTGGCCCGGCGTCTCGCGGGCGGGACACGTGAGCCGCGCGCTCGTGTCGAGCGTGGACATCATGCCGACCGTGCTGGACGCCGTGGGCGTGGCCGCGCCGCCCGGTTTGCCGGGACGCTCGCTGGCCCCGCTCTGCGCGGGACGCAAGACACCGTGGCGTAAAACGGTTTGCGCGGAGTACACCACCCACGCGCCGGGCCATTATTTTCCGCGCCGCGCCGTTTTCGACGGCCGCTACAAGCTGATTCGCAACCTGCTCACCGACCGGCCCAATCCCGTGCCCAACATCGGCCCGGCGAAGCGGGCACTCACCAAGCCCGGCACGGTGGAGCGCGCCGCCTATGACACCCATTGCAACCCGCCCGCCGTGGAGTTGTACGACATCGAGAAGGACCCCGTGGAGTTCCACAACCTGGCGGACGACTCCGCGTACGGGGACGTCAAGAAGCGGCTGTTGGCTGCGTTACAGTCATGGCGTGAAGAAACCGGGGATCAAACGCTGGATCCGCTTTACCTGGCCCGGCTGACCCGTGAACAGGACGCACGCGTGGGGAAATAGAGGGTGCGAAAGACCTGTCAAATCATCCCCGTGACGCTCTTTGCCGCGATGCTTTCCGCTTGCGCGGAACCACCCATCGGGGTGATTGTGGCCAAATCCTCAGACCGGGTGACGCCGGGAGAGTGGCGGCAGATGGAGACGCTCCAATGTTTGCCCGAGCTGCTTTCGCGCTATACGGCGGAGACGCCGGGCGCGACCTTCGACTTTGTGGGACTGCGCGAGGACCTTGCGGCTTTTGAGGCACATGGCTTGCCGGTGTCGCTCACCCTCACGGCGCACCTCCACACCACGCCTTACCGGGCCATGCGCGACGAAAACGGGAAGTCCTATCAACAGCGCCACAACCCTTTCGACCCGGCCTTTCTCGGCGAATGGGGCCGGCTTCATCAAGCCTTCCTGGACGAATTCGCCCACGATTCGCGCATCCGGCGGGTCTACGTGGCGCCGCCGTCGTATTTTGGCGAGTCGGAATACTACATGGGTCCCGACTGGGCACACCTCCATTTCCTCGCCTATGACGACCTGGCAAGAAGGTCGTTCACCGCCTGGCTTCGCGGTCGGTACGAAAACGTCGAGGCCCTGTCGAAGGCGTGGGGGATACCGGTGGCGGCGTGGGATGCGGTGCCTTTGCCCAAACCGCGCCGGGACGGCCCGAGCGTGCATGCGGCGCCCGATTGGCTGGACTTCATGACCTGGCGCACGGACCACCTTACGGACATGATCGCCACCGAAATGGCACGACTTGCCGCGGGTTTTCACGGCGAGGTGGGCATGAAAGCCGCCGTGGGCGACTTTTCCGCGGCCCACGGGGTCAACACGGCGGACATTCTTGCCCGCTTCCCGAAAGAGGGCCGCCTGGCTTTGCACGCCACGAACGGCCACAGTCTCTCGGACCTCAAGTATTTCTCGGCCATCGCCGACCATTATGGCGCGGCGAGTTTCATCATTGAAAACGATGGAAACCGTTTCACGCGAACCGAACTGGCGCGGCTCTTGCTCAACTATCTCCTGGCCGGGGCCGATACGTTCAACTTCGCCCACCTGGGGCATTTCACCTTGGGACCGCCCACCCGCTCAACCAGCGAGACGTATCGCGTGCTGCGATCCTTGCGGCCGTGGCTCACGCGCTATGATCTTACGCGGCAACGAAACCCCGTCGCCTTCCTTCACGGCAATGCAACGGCTTGGGTACGCGCGCCGGGCTACCGCAACCGCGACGTGTCCCGCGCCTACGACGCGGCTCTCGCCAACGGCGCGGGTCCCGAGGTTCGAGCGTATAGCTGGGCGCGTTGGCTGGGGGTGCCCGACGTGACGTGCGAACGCCGGGTCCTGGAAGGCGACCTTGCGGGACGGCGCATGTTGATCATCCCCAACAGCAGCGTTACGGTACTCCCCGCGGCGGTGCGCGACCGCATCCTCGCGTGGGTCGCCGACGGCGGCACGCTCGTGCTCTTTGGGGCCGACAGCCTGGGGCGGGTGCTGGTGGAAAAACCCACGCGCTGTCTGCCCGTGGAGAGTTGGGTGTTTCCCGAAGTGGTACAAGGAGCAGTCCCCCTGACCACGGCCCCGTGGCTGCGTCATGTTCCCTTCCCGAAAAACGCTTCCTTTCCGGTGTTCCGCGACGCCCCCGACCCGGCCTGGCGCCCCGTCTTGACGGATGGAAAAGGCCGGTCGGCGCTGGTGTCGTGTGCCGTCGGGGCCGGTGTGGTGTACCTTTTTCCCGGTGTGATCCCGGAACTCCGCGACGGACCCTACGAGGCCTTTTATGCCCGGGCGGTACCGCGCCTGCTCTACGCCATGGCGAAGAAGGCGGGTGTGGATTTCGCCGTGGAGATGGTCTCCGGCGGACGGCCTGTCGCGCCCCTCGCCCTGTCCTATCTCGGGGTGGACGGGAAAAGCGGACGCCACATTTTCGTGGGCGGAGCCTACGACGGTTCGACGTCGCGCATGACACTGGTGCCGGATGCCGGGCTGTCCGGCCCGGCGGAACTCCTGCTGGTGGATGAACCGCGCGTGGCGGCCCGCGCCGAACGCGGGAAAACCACCGTGACCTGCAACCGTCCCGTGACCGGCACCGTCTATGAAGACCCGACGAACACGGAGGCCCGATTGGGCGCGTACATCCCCTGCACCACGGTCACCTTCGTCCTGCCGAATCGCCTGGAGGTCGCGCTGGTGCCATCCTTATGAACGGACACGCGTTCACCGGGACCTTGGGCGAAGTTTCCTGATCGCGGCCTTGACCAGGTTGGTCATGGTGTAAGGCTCGTCCTCCGGGAGCCACTTCCGGGGATGGGCGTACCAGCTTTGGATGATGTAGGCGTCCGGACGACCGCCCCGCGCGTGGTAGGCGTCCATGTACGCCAGGGTTTCCTCGAAGTAGGCCTTGTCCACGCCTCCTTTCTTGTTGCCGGGCCTTTCGCTGTTGTAGATAAGGCGCACCTTCAGGCCCTTGCTCCGGGCATGGTCCTCCAGTTCGCGCACGGGCGTCATAAAGTCCACGTCACGAATCACGTAGGCCTGGTTCGATGCGTGGTCGCCCCGGGCGTAATCAAAGGGCGCGTCGATGGTCAGGCCGTCCAGCGGCACGCCGGCCTCACCGGTCACCTTCACCGCGAAATCGAACACCTTCTTGTAGTCCCCCCAGCCCTCGGAGCCCGCCTTGAAACCAAAGTCGTTGTATGCAGGCGCGCCGTTCCAGCCATAATTGTAGAAATTAGTGAGCAGGTTGAACTTCAACTCAGGGTATTTCGCCCGCCATAACTCCAGGCAGTCCACCAATTCGCGTCCAGCGCTCTCCAGGGTGTGGTAGTTCTTCTCCTTGCCTCTCGGGTACATCATGCGCCGGAAAGGGCCGTCCAGGTCGAGCCAGTGTACGGTGCCGCCCGCCCCGCCCTTTTCCACCGGATCGGTGAACTTCCGCACCTTGGCGTATTCACACGCGAAAGATCGTTCCCCCGACTGCTCCTTCGCCGGGGCCTCCCAGTCCACCAGCCCCCCCAACTCGACCGCCACCTTAAATCCATGGGCGCGCTGAAGCGCCGCGAAATCCCGAAGCCGTTCCGGTCCCGCCTTGTCGATGTCGCCGATGTAAAGCTTTACGCAATCCACGTGGTCCCGCACGAAGGGCCATTCGCCGGATTTGGCCAGCCCCCACGGATGGCCCTTGCACATCCATACCCCGGGCGCACCCGCTACCTTAAGCTTCGTCGTCGTGGCCTTCGAGAAGTCACGGGTTTCTTTCGCCAGGGTGAAGCGCACCGGTTTGGGCAATGCCACGTTCGTGCCTTCGCCCACGTTCAGGGCAAAGGCTTTTATGGTGTGTTCCCGGCCATCCCGCAATGGGGCCGGGATCTTCCAGGAAAAGGCGTGTCCCTGCCGTTCCGTACCCGCCAGGTCTTCGCGTGTAAACTTGGCCCGGGCCTGTCCGGCAATGCGCCGACGTGCCCCTTCCTCCTCCACGTAGAAATGAATGCGCACCTTGGCCGTCATGTCGTCCGCATCATACGCCCAACCTTCCAGCCAGCCGTCCCGTTCCCGGTCCAGCGCGCCCACGGGGTTCGCCGCTTGGGCCAGTTGCGTTCCCGCCACCACCAGCAGGATCACCCCAATCATCGCGCGCCTTTTCATGCCTTCGTCTCCCTTGGTTGCTCTTTTCTCAGGAACCTCCGCCAGTATAGCCTTCGTTCCCACGCTTCTCCAGCGTGAGGAGCATTGCTTCAAATTGCCGCCTGAGACGGCGAACAGTTAGTATTACGGGCAATCTAACGGTTGCGTGATTCGGAGAGACCGCAACAGGAGCATAAGATGATCCGACCCACCTTATTAGCCGCACTGATTTTGGGAACAAGTGCCTCAGCCGCCGTCGCCGATGGGTTCTTGATCCGGCCCTACCTGCAAAACGTGACTGCGAGTGGCGCCACGATCTTCTGGGAGACCCGCAACGAGAGCCCCGGTTGGGTGGCCTATGGCGAAACCGACGACTGCCCGCGCCGGGCCGGAAGCGAAGACAGGACCCGGTTCCACCGGGTGCGGCTGGAAGGATTGGCGCCGGGGAGAGCCTGTCATTACCGTGTTGCCGTGGATGGCGATGTGCACCAGGGCGTTTTCCGAACGGCCCCGGAAAAGGGCGGGCCGGTGACCTTCCTTATCGTGGGGGGCAGCGCATCGTGGGATAAAGGTGCGTGGGAAAATACGGGCATGGCCGAACATGCCGCACAATGGAACCCGGACCTGTTTATTCACACGGGAAACATGGTCACCGACGGGCGGGACCCGGCCCAATGGCCGCTCCAATTTGAACGTTTTGCCGGCACCATGGCCAATGTCTGGATGGTTCCCGTGCGCGGAACGGGCGAAGGCAAGCGCGTTCTCAACACCACCACGGTCACGGTCCGGGAACGCCCCGAGGATATGCAGGCCTTCATGCGGTCCGCGGCCACGCAACAGGCGTTTCGGAAGAAACCCAATCGGCGGCACGACGGATTCAGCCGCTATTTCGAGCTTCCGGGCGCGGGGGAACCCTATGCCGCCTTCGACTGGGGCGACACCCACTTCGTGCTGCTTTCTTACGATGCCGCGGCCGGGGCGGGGGCCTGGGTGAATGAGCACCTGGCCTCCGTGGATGCGGCGAACGTGGTGGTGGCCCAGCATCTCTCCATCTACACGGCCGGTTACCGGTCGGCCGTCGATAGCTACCGCGCGGAAGTGCCCGTTGCCATGAGCGCCGTGCGGGAGGCGCTTGAATCGCACGGGGTACTTCTCGATCTGGCGGGACAGGCGAAGATTTATGAAAGAACACACCCGCTTCACGACGGCCGACGGGATCACTGGTCCGGTGTCACCTATCTCACCCAGGGCGGTGCGGCGCGTGGCGGCTTTCCCGAGTGGTTTACCGCCGTGGGCGGTTTGGACCTGGACGCGCCGGGCTATACCGTGGTGCATCTCGACAAGACATCGGGCTGGTTGCGCACCTTTGCATGGGATAAGGCTGCCAAGACCATTGTGGAATGCGATTACAACCGTTTCTGGCGCGACATATCGATCCCTCGCGCCGTCTTGGCGCGACTCAAGAAGGCGGAAGCACCGGACCTGCCCGCAGCCGTGGAGGAAGTCGGCGCTTTGGCCTACGCCCCCGCCGTGGAAACCCTGCTCCCCCTCCTTGAAAGTAACGATACGGAACTGCGCCGGCGCGTGGCCCGGGCATTACGCCGCATCGGTGCCCCCAAAGCCACCGGGCCGCTCATGGCCTGTCTCCGCGACCCCGGCCCCACAGTTCGCCGGGAGGCCGCGCGGGCCCTTGAAATCGCCCTGGATCCATCCTTCTGCCGCCCCGTTGGCGATTTGGCCCTTGAACCGGCTCTGGATCACGAGGTGCGGGCCGCCCTGCTGGGCGCGCTGGCGGCGCACGGCCCTTATTACTTCGCCATGGACACGGCGGAACTGGTGCTGCGCCAGGCGGACGCCCCGCCGCCCCTTCGGGAGCGCGCGGCGTGGGTAATCGACCGCGTTGCCACGCGGGACGATGTGGACACCTTGCTCAGCCTGGTCCTGGGTGAGCGCCAAACCTATCCGCTGCTGCGCATCGGCCACGCCCTCGACCGGCTTTGCGCCGCGAAAACGGATCTCGCCGGTGACGGTGCCTTGGCGAAATCAAAACGCGGCCGGCCACGGGACACCTTTATCAAGGCCTGGAAATCCGCCTTGGACAACCTTGTGCTGAGCGAAGCGCAACGGAAAAAACGGGCGGCATTTGAAAAAATTCGCCACCGCCGAACCCCCGCCCGCCTGCGCACTCCCGTCAACCTTAAGGAATGAAACTGGCGTTCGGCTTGAGCCCGCAAATCCATTCGGCGATAAGCCTGGAAGCCTGTTCCACGTCTTTCAGCGAAACCATTTCCACGGGGGTGTGCATGTAACGGTTCGGAATGCCCACCACGGCGGTGGCCGTTCCGCCCCGGCTGAGCTGCATGGCGTTGGCGTCCGTCCCCGTGGCGCGCGCGGCGGCGATATGCTGCACCGGGATCTTGTGCTTTTTCGCCGCCGTCAGAAGGCCCTTGTGGACCACCGGATTGATGTTCGGCCCCCGGCTGATGATGGGGCCGCCGCCCAGCCTGGTCTGGCCGTGACGGTCGCCCTCGCCCCGGGGATGATCCGTGGCCCACGCCACGTCCACCGCCAGCCCCGCGTGGGGATTGCATCCATAGCTGCTCGTCGCCGCGCCCCGCAGTCCAATCTCCTCCTGCACCGTGGTCACGCAATAAACCGCCACATGGAGCTTCCGGCGTGCAAGCAGGCGCGTGGCCTCAAGCGCGACGAAAGCGCCGATGCGGTCGTCCATGGCGCGGGCCACCACCTTGTCATTCCGTAATTCCTGGTACCCCACGTCGATGGTGATGGGGTCGCCAATGGCCACCAGTTTCTCCGCGTCTTTCTTGTCATTGGCGCCGATATCCACCCACATCTCATGGGTCTTCAGCGGCTTGCCCCGCTCCTCCCGGGCCATGAGGTGGATCGCCTTACGACCGATGACGCCTCCCACCGGCCCCTTTGCCCCATGAACCTGCACGCGTTGCCCCCCCAACACCGCGCTGTCCACCCCGCCGATGGGCACGAAACCGAGAAAGCCCTGCTCGTCGATGGTGTTCACCATCAGCCCGATCTCGTCCACATGCCCCGCCAGCATGATCCGGATATCCGCCTTTTCGTTCAGTACGTGATACTGGTTGCCGTGAACATCTTTATGGATCTTCCGGGTGTAGGGCAACATGTAGGCCCGGCAGACCTTCTGGATTTTTTCCTCGAAGCCCGACGGACTGGGGGTACTTAGAAGACGTTTGAGAAAATCGAGGGATTCCTTGCGCATACAGGTGCTCCTGTGGGTTGCGGGCAGTTGAACCGCGATTGCTGTTGCGTGTCCATGGGCGGACTGCCTGATGCTCGTCTTTTCACGAACGGCACGTTGGAACGCATATAGTACCGATGGGAAGACGCGATGTAAAAGAAACCGAAACACGGCGGCACCGCTCCCGGGGGGCTTCCCTCTCCCGGAAATCGGGGGGGGAAGCCGTCTGCCTTAATTGTTCAGTCAAGAAAATCCCCGGTTCCCGGCCAATGGCCTCCAAACGCGGCGCGAACATTGGTTCTTGCGGAGATATGGCGGTTTCCGTATAATCCTGAAAAGGCTGTTGGTGGAAAAAGGACATTCGTGGGCGTTCACAACCGGCTTCGCGGGAAGGGTTGCACATGGAAAATTTCCTGACGGTACACGAAGTTGCGGAGTTGCTGAAGGTAAAACCCATTACCGTGCGGGAGATGTTTCGCGCTCAGCGGCTCAGGGGCTTCAAGATGGGCAAAGCATGGCGCACGACGGAGAGCATGCTGCGGGAAGACCTTGAGGCACTGGCCCGGGGTGAAAAACCCGTACCCAGGGAGACCATTTTCGGCGCGGACTCAACGCGGGCGGAACCTTTCAGGGAGACCGTCGAACCGGGGACCACGGATGAGTCGGCACCAACGGATGTGATCGTGGAGCCCGAGCCCATGACGACGACAGCTTCCGACCCCCAACCCGCACCCGTGACGGCCTCAGAACCGAAGGAACCTGTCGCGGAGACACCCGCCAAACCCGCTCGAAAACCCAGAGTGAAGGAGGCGGAAGACAATCCGCAGCAGCTGCTTTTCTAGCGGTCTGATTCATGCTGATGAGCAGACCGCCAACAGCCTCTCTCCCCTGGGTGTTTGGTGCGCTGAAGCGCACCAAACAAAACCAAAGCGGCCCGGAATCCGGATTGCATAACAGGCCTATCGCCCCGTTATTCCATCACGGGACAGAATCCATCCTCGGTACCTTGGCCGGGACACGCCCGGTAACCGGCCATGTTGTGGAACTGAATCGTCCGCAACAGTTCGGAAAGAGTGATACGCCAGATCGGCGCGGCGTAGTCGCTGTCATGCCGTCCGCAATCATGGTCGCCCAGGCCGGGCGCGTAACCGTCTTCCGTGTCTTGAGCACAGTGGAATCCCTTTGGACCGGAAAGCTGGACAACCCGCAGGAGGTCCGACAGATCGATCCGGCCGTCACCGTTCCGGTCGGCATCGGCCCTATCGGCGGTGAAGGTGCCTTCCACCGTGTTATACGAATCGTTCTGGTTGATCCCCGTGAAGACGAGCACGAAATCCTTCCCGTCGTCGCTCAGCCACTTGTTCGCGAAATTCCAGAAAAACGTGTTGGTCTCGATCTGTCCCGAACCAAAGATCCCGTCGCTGTCGGAATAGTAGGCCGTGGTCCAGGGGCCCCAGGGTGTTGGCGCGTCAAAGACCCCCAGCCGACCCTCGAAGGAGCTTGTGTGTTCGGTACACAGCAGGTAGCGACGGAGGCCGGCGTTATAACTGACACTGCAATTCCAGCCTACCCCGTTGACGTCCTGAAAGACGGCAACCCGGGCCGCCGGATCACTCGACCATTGGGGGCTCCCGCTTTCATCCAGGCCGGTGAAGAACGTCCACGATTGCCGCGTCATAATCTCCGTTTCGGGCACGCGCGCCAAGTCGATCTTGCCCGGGATATGCACGTCCAGGCCGGAAGGGTTGCCCTGCAAGCGAATGAAATAGGTGTAGACATACTCGTCGCGGGCATTTGCATAGTCCTGTCCGAAGTTCAGGAAGGTCGGCATGACAAGGGATGTTGATTTGCCGAAGGCCCACGAGGCCGCGGTCCAGGCGGTTCCGTGCGTTGTGGATTCGTAAAGACGGGCCTCGTCGTAGGAGGTGACGCCCGAACCGGGGCCGACCCACATATAGAGATGACCGCCCACCGACAGGATGCCATAACTCTTGCCGCCACGGGTTCCGGCGGTCGGCAGGCCCCAAAGGTCCGTTCCGTCGGGATGGGTCGAAGTGCCGCTGATGCGCGTTACACCCAGGCTCCGCTTGTCCCCGGTTTCGGCCCACCCCCAGCCGTCCCCCCAAGCCCCGTACTGTTCGCCGTCATCAGCCCAGGTGACAGCCCAGTTATCACTTCCGTCGGCATGGCGCTGGTGCGTCGGCCAATGGAAGTTAAGACCCGTGATGAATGGACTGCGTGGATAAGGGTCCGCGGCACGCGCCGACGCCATCGTGCCCGCCATTCCGAGAAAGCACGCCATTGCCACATGCTTCCAAAAGCTGAACCTTTTCATGCCCCGACTCCTCGGGTTATCTTCTTCGTTCAAGCGAAAAACGTGGCCCGGTCAATCGCGGTCTACACCAGCCCAAGGAGTGAGAGCAGGCCCCGCAGCAACAGGAACACGATGAAGGCCACGGCGAAACACCCCAGGCAACAACAGCCTTGGCCTTCCAGGCCCCGGCCCTCGTAGAAGATGGTACGCACGCGAGCCTGCCGGAAAACCGGTCGGGGAATATCATCCGGTCCCAGGGGATCGGCCTGAACGTCAATGACATCCTCATCGTTGACTGCGGGAACGGTATCCTCGACCGCGCAGGGCGTACCGCATTCAAGGCACGCGGGCGCCTCGAGATCAACATTCAGGGTGTACCGTGCGCCGCATTGGGGACATACGAAATCAGTCACCGTTGCTTCCTGCTTGCTTCGTTACGGGCGGCTCCGGTTCATAGCCCTCCACCACGAAGGTCTGCGCGCTGGCGTAAAGGCTGTTGTCCACCGTGACCGTGTTGAACAAGGGCGTGCCCTCCTCGATGAGCTCATCGAAGTCGATGCGAAGCATGGGACCGAAGGTGCCGAAGGGAATGGCGGCATCGGGGCTGACCGCTTCGTACCACGTGCCGCCATCGGTCTCCGTCTCCGTGAGTGTCCACCCGGCCATGAGGCCGCCGTCTGTCGCCCCGACCAGGGAGACGTTGAAAGTCGTGTCGCTCTGGAGGAAAATGCGGAACCGGTCGATAACGCGCGGCACGTAGGTGGCCCGGAGGAAAGCGGTGGTGCGCATGACGGTGTTGGAGGTGTCGAAGGCGAGACGGCCCTCCCGTTCGTCGCCCGCGTAATCCTGCGGGACAAATTCCGTGGTCGCCGTGTAGCTTGCGCTGTCTTCTCCCATACTCACGGTGAAGAAGGGCGTGAACGGGGTATTCCTCGCAAGAGCGGCCCAACGCAGGTTGTATTGTCCTCCCAGGCTGTCCACGATTTCGAGAATACTCTGCTCGATGTCCGCCACCTCGGCGGCGGGAATATATTCACCCCCCGTGAGGCTGGTGAGGCGCAGCATGTTGGTCACGTTCACATTATCGCCGAAACCGATGGCGTGAACCTTTACGCCCCGCGCGATGGCCTCGTTGATCGCATCGTCAAGGGTGTGGAGACTGGATGACGTGTCTTTCCCATCGGACATGAGCACGATGTAACGGGCCTCGTTCGACGGGTTTTCCCCCGGAAAAAGTTCCGCCGCCTGAAAGAGGGCGTCCCAGATGCGCGACCCGGAGTAGAAACCGGCCACGATCTCATCGCGAATCGCGTCGATGCGGTCGGCCAGGTAGTCACGCTCCACCGTGAAATCCGCAACACGCACCGGCAACTCATCAGAGGCATGGAACACGGTGATCCCCACCTGCGCATCCGCGTTGAGGGCGGGCAACAGGGTCTCCTTCGCCGCCGTTTCCATACCGGCCACGGCATCGGGGATCGTTTGCATTCCCAAGGCGTAGTCCATGACCAACTCCATTTTGAGAGGCCGCGCCGCACCGCGCTTGAGGTGAACACCCCCCAGGGCCGATACGTCGATATCGCCTTCAAAAGCACTGACGTTGAACTGGGCCGGTTCCGCGACAATCACCGCGCCATCGCCATCCAACAGGGTGAACCCGAAATCCAGGAGGTAGGGCGCGGAGTACTGCTGCTTCACGTCGGAAAGGGTAAGGCCCGAACCGCCGCCGGACGACTGCTGGATCACGGTCACGTCTACCGTCTTGGTGACAAGGCCATTTCCGCTGAAAGTGATGGCGCCAATGTGGGGCCCCGCGGAGAGTTCCGTCCGATCCAGGGACACGGTCACCGGTTTGCGATCCTCCACACCGTCCGCGGGGGCCTCACTGGTGACCTGCCGCGGAGACACGCTCAGCCAGGTCACCGTGGGGGCGATGTCCACGGTAATGGACGCCAGGTCGGCCACGCCATTCCACACGGCCAGGGAAATGGGCGCCTCGTCCAGCCCGAAATCCAGGGACGTCTTGGACACCACGATGGCGTCTTCCGTGCGGGTGGCGCGGACGGTCAGGGTTTTGCTCCGTAAACCTTCGCCGGAAAAGACGACATGCCCCGTGGTGGTGCCCAGTCCGATAAGTTCGCGCTGAACCTGGATGCTGACGGACCGCCGGTCGGTCACCCCGTTCACGGGCGCCGCGCTGACGACCACGCCGGGGTTTACGATAAGCCAGTTCACCGTCGGCTCAACGCTGATCGTCATCAGGGGCAGGCCCACATCACCATTCCACACATCAATGGAAACCGGCAGGTCGTCGATGTCAAAATCCAGGTCCTGTGTGGAAAGCATGATCGCGTTCCGCAGCGTGGGACAGCCCAGCAGCAGAAAGGCCAGGCAACACAGGCCCAGCGGCCGGAAAAAACGAAGCATGTTGGACATTTCAAGACCTCCCATCGCCATCCTGCGGCGGAACGATTTACCCGTACCTCCTAAAGGATGAACGATGCGGAGAGGGTTGTCAAATAGGTACCCCTTGCGAAATTGGGGATCTGCTCACATGTCCCCTCGATTGAACCAATCCCCCGGTAGTCGCAAGCACCCGGCAGCCTGCTCCCGCATGCCCGTTGGCAGCACGTGTCCCGCGAAAGCGGGGCGCCATGGGTCGGGAGCAGCACCTTGACCTTTTGCCCGGAATGCGGATGCCCGGCACCCCGCCCTCGCTTTCGCACGCTTGAAACCACCTCGCCCATCCGATTAGGCTCACACAGCAAGGGGCGCGTGGAGAAGTTTTACATGGTTTCCGACTATGGTCGTGAAGAAGATTCGTCCTCCGACGAGGTGAAGGTCTGGAACCTGGACGAGTCCCTTCCCCAGACAGAACCATCCGATGCGAACGGAGACACCGTCGTGCCGCCCTCACGATCCGTTCGTTCCCTCTCCCTTCGGTACCAGTTGGGCCGCATGCTGGGCGAGGGCGGCATGGGGGCCGTCTACCAGGCTTACGACCAGAACCTCTGCCGCGACGTGGCGGTGAAGGTCATACGTCCCGAGATGGCGGACAAGAAAAACCTCGTCGCGCGCTTTTTCTACGAGGCGGAGATCCTGGGCACCATGAATCACCCGGGGATTCTGCCCATCTACGAATGCGGTACGCTCCCGAACGACGGCGGCCCTTTTTACGCCATGAAGCTTATCCAGGGAAAAACGCTCGGCGAACTCTACCGGCCTCTCGGCCGGGGACCCGGATCGCGACAGGAGATCGCCCGGCGCGTGGCCGTCTTTGGAAAAATCTGCGAGACCATGGGCTATGCCCACTCCCGGAACCTGGTGCATCGCGACCTGAAACCCGATAACGTGATGGTGGACGATTTTGGGGTCGTCCTCGTGCTCGACTGGGGCCTTGCCAAGCGGCTGGGCGCCCGTGGCGGCAGCCGCACCATGGCGGGCGGAGTCATGGGTACCCCGGGCTACATGTCCCCCGAGCAGGCGGCCGGGAAAAGCAGCGAAGCGGATCCACGGATGGATGTCTTCTCCCTTGGGGTCATCCTCTACGAGTTGCTGACCGGTCAGCGGCCTTTCGGCGTGGCCCATGGCGACGAACTGATCAAGAAGGTGCAGGAGGTCTCCCCCCAGCCCCCCCGGAGTCTGAACCGCTGCGTACCCCGGGAATTGGACGCCATCTGCATGAAGGCCCTTTCCCGGGAAAGCGAGAAACGGTACCCCACCGCGCGGGAACTGGCGCTGGACATCGAAAACTACCAGAGCTTCCTGCCGACCTCCGCCTACAAGCGAACGCTCCTGGATCGCCTCTCCGCTTTCGCCAGCCGCAACGCAGCGCTCACCACCGGGATTGCCGTCGCGGGCATACTCCTTCTCGTGGCCGCGACCATCGTTGGCTCCTTCTCATACGCCAAGCGCCAGGCGTTGAGTCGCGTGCATATGGCGGCCGAACGATTCATGGAATCAACCGCCAGGGAACTGGCGGCCATCGACACGCAACTTGAGGCCCTGGGGGAAACAGTGCGCACGGAAAAGGATGATGTGCGGAGACGCCTTGCGCAAGCCAAGGCCCAGGAACTGGAAGTCGTGCGCGAGGCCTATATGGATGCGGTTCACATTGCCATGGGCTCCACCATGGGGCAAACGGGGGATTCCCTGGTGGAATCAATCGGTCGCTACGACAAGGGCCTGGCGACCCGGCTCCGCAAAGCCCGGATTGAACGGATGCGTACGCTGATGGCAAACGGCGACGTGCTGGAGGCGCACTACCTCATCCACGTGAGCCTGCTCCGCGACGAGAGCCAGATCCTTTCCGAGGATGAAAAGAAAACGCTGATCGCCCTGAAGGCCGAAGCCGAGGACTGGCTCCTGAAAAATATGCCCCCAGGCTACGAAATCCCGGACTGGAGTAAATACGACCCCGAAGGCTCGTACCGGCGCATAGCGAAGGATTTGGGCGTTTTCCGCTAACCGGCCGATGGGGAACGCCGGCTCAATCCCCCTGACTTTCCACGTGGCAGGTGCCATTTACGAAACAGCGATTATCTGACGAGACAGCCACACGCTCCCGCATGTTGCGGCCCTCTCAACCGCAACATGCGAAAGACCGGGACCAAACACGGTCCTATGGATGGTACGCAAACAATCCCCCCGGTTTCGCAAAGGAGGCTTCTGTTTTTACTCCCCTTGTCGAACGTGCTAACATACCGTGCGTGTGCCGGGGAAAACGATTCAAGGCATACACAATAATCCTGCATGTGGCCAAGGGAATCAGCAATCTGGACTTGTTCCAGGCGGAGGAGGTGAAATGCAAACCTCGCTCATTATCGAATCAAACGGGGCCGGCAAAGATAAGCTGGACAACCTCCTGAGCGAAGGCTGGACGGTTCAGTCCATTACGGCCAACCATGGCAAAAGCTATAACGATTTTTTGGTCATCCTCGAAAAGTAACCTATCGTTTCGACATCATAAAGTTCGCCGGTGGGTGAAAACACACCGGTCGGGTTGTTTGTATTCGGGGCTTGCCTGGCCGTAACGCCACGCCCGGCGGGAGACTGTGGTGCCCCGAGAAGGAGGTTAGGACCCATGATTCGAAAACTTGGCACGCTTGCCGTGGTCGCATTGGCCATTACGGGCATGACCTTGCTCAATATGTACGTTCATCCCAAGAAAACCACCGCGGCACAAGAAAACGCCAGCAAGGAGGCCGCTGAAAAGCTGGCCGAAGCCCACAATTCCAACGCGAAAAGCGACGAGACCCAACCCGCCGCGAAAGCGGAACCTTCCGGGGACCCGGACAACGCATCGTGGTCGGAAAAAACACCCGACACGTTCCGGGTGGCCTTCGACACGACCATGGGCACTTTCGTGGTTGAGTGTAATCGCGCCTGGTCTCCCAACGGCGCGGACCGCTTCTACGAACTCGTCAAGGCGGGCTACTACGACGGAAACCGCTTCTTCCGCGTCGTGAAAACGCCCCGGCCCTTTGTCGTGCAGTTTGGTATCAACGGCGACCCCGCCGTGTCACGCAAATGGGTAAACAAGATGATCAAGGATGACCCGGTGATGCAGAGTAACACCGAGGGCTACGTCACGTTCGCCAAGTCGAGCCGGCCCAACTCGCGCACCACCCAGATTTTCATCAACCTGACCGATAATTCAAGCCTGGACAAGATGGGCTTCGCCCCCTTTGCCAAGGTCGTCAAGGGGATGGACGTAATCAAGTCCTGTAACCGTTCAGGCCACTTGAGCCAGGATTTCGGTGGACACGGGCAGTAGCGATGAAGCAGGACGACCGTGAAGACGCGCGACGCAGGCCCGTGTGATGTATTCCGTGACGTTGCGGTCGTGCT
>JAJRTN010000196.1 GCA_024278275.1 Candidatus Hydrogenedentota bacterium | reverse complement strand
GTATAGCATATGTTATATACGCTATACTTAAAAGTCAAGAAGAAAGCCCGGCAAAGCCGGGCAGATGAAAGGGGTGGCAGTCTCTTGCGGCAGAGGGTTAGCCTAAACTACACTTTGCAAACACCCTCTAAGAGATGAACGGCCTCAACGCAACAACGTATGGATGGCGCAGCATGAAAAGTTTCGCTTTTTGTAAGGCCTACTTGAGACTAAGGCACTAATGCGTTGCGCGATGTTGAGGTCGACCGTGCGGCCTCTGAAGACGTACTCGGACGTGGCGCCTGGCGGGGCATGCGGTAATGACATCAAGGAGGTTTTGACCTTAACTCCAGCGTGGCGCTATAATAACATCAACAGCCAGATCAAGACCTTCGGGGATAGGCGAAAATCCTTGCCGGCGGTGAAAGCCCGCGAGCGCCATGGCGCAGACACCGGTGTAATTCCGGGGCCGACGGTGAAAGTCCGGATGGGAGAAGGTTCTTGGCGAGAGTGCACCCGGGGTGTGCTCACACCACGAAAACGCCCGTCCCCAAGCCCCGAAGGTTTCCGAAATCTTACGGGTTTTTTTCGTGCCGACTGATAGTGGATATATGCGCCGGGCTTTGGCCTTGGCAACCCGTGGCCGGGGTCGGACCAGCCCGAACCCCATGGTGGGTTGTGTCATCGTCCATGACGGCGAGGTGGTGGGGGAGGGCTGCCACGAGCGCGTGGGGGGACCCCATGCCGAGGTGCGCGCGATTGACGGCGTGCCGGGGGGCGACATCGAAGGGGCCACGGTTTACGTCACCCTGGAGCCCTGCACCCATTACGGCCGTACTCCTCCCTGCGTGGATCTGCTGCTCCAGCACAAGCCGGCCCGCGTGGTCATCGCCATGGAAGACCCCAACCCGAAGGTCTCGGGCCGGGGCGTGGCGGCCCTGCGCGAGGGGGGCATTCACGTGGTGGTGGGCGTATTGGCCGAGGAGGCCGCGGCGCTCAACGAGGTATACCTTCATCACATGCGCACGGGGCGGCCCTTTGTCACCGCGAAGTGCGCTATGAGCCTGGACGGCAAGATTGCCACGCACACGGGGCACTCCAGGTGGGTTACGGGCGAAGTGGCGCGACGTCGGGTCCATGAAATGCGCAACGAGGTGGACGCCATTCTCGTGGGGAGCCGCACCCTCATGCTGGACGACCCCAGCCTCACGACGCGCCTGGACGGTCCCGACGTGCGCGACCCGGTGCGGGTTATTCTCGACGCCGACGAGTATCTTGACGCCAATCGGAAGGTCTTCAACCTTGACAGCGCGGCGCCTACCTGGGTTGCCGTGTGTGATGACCGGGAATATGGTTTCGCCGAGCAGACCATCCATGTGCCCCGAGGACCGGGCGGCGTGGATATGGCGGGACTCATGGACGAACTGGGTAAACGGGAGATCGCCTCCCTGCTCATCGAGGGCGGCGGCACCACGATTGCCTCCGCTTTCGAAGCGGGTATCGTGGACAAGGTCTCCTTCTTCATCGCGCCAAAAATCGTGGGCGGTCACGAGGCCGTCACACCCGTCGAGGGCCGGGGCGTGGCCACCATGGACGAGGCCATTCAATTGGAAAACATGCAGGTCACACCCTTGGGCGAGGATCTGCTCATCGAAGCCAAAGTGAGGCATCCGTAATGTTCACCGGACTCGTGGAAGAAGTGGGCGCCATCGTGCGCAAAGGCGGTTTCGAGTTGGTCATCGTGGCCCGGAAAATCATGGAAGGCATGGCCCTGGGCGATAGCGTCGCCGTGGATGGCGCCTGCCTCACCGTGGCGGCCCTGGGCGACGGCCAGTTCACGGTGCAGGTATCGCCGGAAACCTTCGCACGAACCACCCTCGGCACCCTGCGTCCCGGCCATGCCGTGAATCTCGAACGGGCCATGCGGGCCGACGGACGTTTCGGCGGGCATTTCGTCCAGGGGCATGTGGACGGCGTGGGCCGGGTTGCGGAGGTCAAGGACCAGGGCGAATTCAGTGTGTGGCGATTCCGCGCCCCGGAAGAGGTGGCCCGCTACCTCGTTCCCAAGGGGTCCATCACCATCGACGGCATCAGCCTGACCGTGGTGGAACCGGAGAATGACACCTTCAGCGTGGCGGTTATTCCGGCCACGCTCACCCATACCAAGCTGCCTTCCAAACGGGCCGGTGACGCGGTGAACATGGAGGCCGACCTCTTGGGCAAGCACATCTACCACTACATGCGCGGCAGGGAAAGCAGGGGCATCACGCCCGACTTCCTCGCCCGCCATGGATTTGCATAGTACACGGAGCACAGCTCCGGGGAGCCGTTAGACATGCCAAAGGAACTGAAGAAAACCATCGAAGCGCTCCAGCAGGGCAAAATGGTCATCCTGGTGGATGACGAGGACCGCGAGAACGAGGGCGACCTCGTCATGGCGGCCGAGCTGGTGACGCCGTAGGCCATCAACTTCATGGCCACCCATGGCCGCGGCCTGATTTGTCAACCCATGACGGCGGAACGCCTGGCGGAACTGGCCCTGCCCCCCATGACTACGGAAAACACCTCCCCTTTCAGCACGGCCTTTCACTTGTCTTTCGAGGCGGCCGAAGGAATCACCACCGGTATCAGCGCACACGACCGGGCCCACTCCATTCGCGTGGCCGCCGACCCGGCGACGACCGCAAAAGACCTGGTCCGTCCCGGGCATGTGTTTCCTCTTTCCGCCCGGGCCGGCGGCACGCTGGTAAGGGCCGGCCAGACCGAGGGTTCCATCGACCTCATGAAGATGGCCGGCCTGCGGCCTTCCGCCGTGATCTGCGAAATCATGAATGAAGACGGCACCATGGCCCGCATGCCGGAACTCAAGGTGTTTGCGAAGACCCACGGCCTGGAGATCTGCACCATCGAGAGTATCATCGCTTACCGGCGCCGGACGGAGAGCCTGGTCAAACGGATGGCCGAAACCGACCTGCCGACGGACTACGGCACCTTTCACCTCATCGTGTACGAGACGGATATTGATGACTACCAGCACCTCGCCCTGGTGAAGGGCGAGGTCGCCGGCGCGAGCAACGTACTCGTGCGCGTCCATTCGGAATGCTTCACGGGCGACGTTTTTCATTCACTCCGCTGTGATTGCGGCAGTCAGCTTCACGACGCCATGGCCATGATTGAACGCGAAGGGTGCGGTGTACTGGTGTACATGCGCCAGGAGGGCCGCGGCATCGGCCTGGTCAACAAGATCAAGGCTTACCAGCTTCAGGACAAAGGCATGGACACCGTCGAAGCCAACCTGCACCTCGGTTTCGATCCCGACCCGCGGGAGTACGGCATCGGCGCCCAGATCCTGAACGACCTTGGTGTCCACCAGATTCGCCTCATGACCAACAACCCCGTGAAACGCGCGGGCATCGAGGGCTACGGACTGGAAGTGACTGGTCGCGTACCCATCGAGATCCCACCCAACGACATCAATCGACGATACCTCAAAACCAAGAAGGAAAAGATGGGGCACCTGCTCTGCTAGAAAAGGACTGCGTAGGCAGGGACTGCTATACTCGCCTTGTCGCATGAAGGGAACGAAGGGAGTTCTCCCTGGCGGAGGATAATGAATTGAGAACACTTGACCAAGAGACGATGGTCTCCGAGCGAAACCAGCGGATTCTGAGAGAGCTCAAGCAGGTCATCCAACGACACCTTTCAAGCGCGGAGGTAGTACTCTTCGGCAGTGTCGCCCGAGGCACCGAAGACAGCGAATCAGATTATGACATCCTGGTTCTAACAGATGCTTCACTCGACCGTCGCGAACAGAACTCAATTCGAGGCGCGGTCTTCGACTGGGAGATTGACGAAGGGATTGTCGTTTCAATGCTCTTTCGCACAAAAGAAGAATGGAATTCGCCCATTGCCCGGATTTCGCCTTTTCGATCTAATGTCGAAAAAGATGCGGTGTTGCTGTGAAACAGGGTATTCAAGACTATGTGCGCTACCGCATGGAACGGTCCAGAGATTCCCTTGAAGCGGCAAAGGCAAGCACGGAACGTGGCCTCTACAACGATGCCGTCAACCGAATCTACTATGCGTGTTTTTACGCCGTATCGGCGCTTCTGATATCAAAGGGGTTGTCTTCCTCAAAGCACAGTGGCGTGCGTTCTCTGTTCGAGCAACACTTTGTCAAGGACGGCCCGCTGCCACGAGCGCTTGGGAAATTCTATCACCAGTTATTCGACTCCAGGCAGGAAGGTGATTACACAGATTTCGTCAGGTTCGAGAAAGAGGACGTCAGCGAATTATCGGCGCAGGCAGACCGTTTTATCGCGTCCATATCCGAGCAGCTTGACAATGAAAACGGTGAAGACAGCTAACAGTAATAGCTCGGGTCGAAAAACGAGAAACGCGTAGACGTGTCAGTCCTTTTATCTGCATACCCAGCGTGAACGCCATTGATACTATTCGTCTTTCAGATCGTGACCGAATTTTGGTCAGGGGATTGGCGAAGTCGGGCGACACGGTAGTACAGATGAAAGAGCAAAAATGGGGGCGACACGATCTGGCCGACATAAAGAGGGCCTGAGAGATGATATCTTGCGGTTGTTCGCGATATAGTCACTCAGGGTAGGCTTTGTCGCTCCACATGACAAATCAGCGAAGGAAAACCATATTATGCCAAGGATTATCGAAGGCGGGTTCGCCGCCGAGGGAATGAAGGTGGGCCTCGTGGCCGGCCGCTTCAACGAGTTCATTACCGCGAAACTGGTGAGCGGCGCGGTCGATGCCCTTGTGCGCCACGGGGTCAGGGACGAGGATATCGATCTGGCCTGGACGCCGGGGGCCTTCGAGATCCCCATGGTCGCCCGGAAGATGGCCTTCTCCGGTAAGTACGACGCCGTCGTCGCCCTGGGTTGCGTCATCCGGGGCGGTACGCCTCATTTTGATTACGTGGCGGGCGAGGCCGCGAAGGGCATAGGCCACTTGACGCTTCAGTCGGAGGTTCCCGTGCTCTTCGGAATCCTCACGACGGACACCATCGAACAGGCCATTGAGCGCGCGGGCACCAAGGCCGGCAACAAGGGCGTGGACGCCGCCATGGGCGCCATCGAGATGGTCAACCTCATGAGGCAGTTTTAACGTGCCGCCCCGTCCAGCCTCACGGCACCGCGGCCGGGAACGGGCGTTGCAGTGTCTCTATGGAATCGACCATACACGGTATGACTGCGAAGAGGTTCTGGAAGACTTTTGGAACCAGATGCCCACCAAGCCCGGTCCGAAGGATTACGCGGAGAAACTCGTTCGCGGCGTATGCGCCCACCGGGAGGAACTGGATCGCCACATCCACGGTGCTTTGGACAACTGGACGCCCGAAAGGGTGGGCCCCATTGAGCGCAACGTCCTCCGCATTGCCCTCTTCGAGATGCTCCACGTGGGCGACGTGCCCGCGCGCGTGGCCATCAACGAGGCCATTGAAGTGGTCAAGACCTTCGGCGCGCCGGAAGCCACGCGCTTCGTGAATGGCGTTCTCGACCGCCTCCGCGAGAAACTTGAAGAAGGGGAAGTGTAATCCCCGCCATGTCCTTTGCAGACCTCCACACGCACTCCCACTACTCGGACGGGGCGGATGCACCCGCCGCGGTCGTGGACCGGGCCGTGGGCGCCGGCGTTTTCGCCTTGGCCATCACCGATCACGACACGGTGGACGGCGTGGAGGAGGGAGCGGTCGCCGCATCCGCAGCCGGGTTGGATTACCTGCCGGGTACGGAGATAAGCGGTCTGTTCGAGCATCACGAGGTCCACGTCGTCGGTTTGGGCATCGACCCGGCCCATGAGGCACTGCGGATTCGCCTGCAATCGTTCGCCGAAAGTCGCCGCGTTCGCTTCCATGCCATACTGGACAAACTTCGGGATCTCGACATCCATATTGCCCCTCCTGGGGGCGCCAGGGAGAAACATGGCGGCGTGCTGGGACGATTACACCTTGCCCGCGCGCTCTGGAAGGCGGGCTACACGAAAAGTGCCCAAGAAGGCTTCGACCGTTACATTGGCGCGGGAAGACCCGCCTATGTCCCCAAGCCGTTGGTCCCGGCCGAGTTGGCTATCGGAATGATCCATGACGCGGGCGGCCTGGCCTTCGTCGCCCACCCGGGCCTGGGAAACACCTTGCGGCGCATGCTGCCCCGGCTATTGGCGTTGCCCTTCGACGGCATCGAGGCCTATCACGTCAGTCACACCCCCGCCCGAACGGAGACCCTTCTGGGGCTTGCAAAGGACCGGAATCTCCTGGTGGCGGGAGGAAGCGATTGCCACGGCTCCATCAAGGATCGTCCCCTTATCGGCAGCGTCCGCGTGCCGGGGGAATGTTATTTCCGCATCATGGACGCCCTGGCGGCGCGGTAACAGCCCCGCTCATCACGGCACGGGGGTCACTTCGCAATCGGGGAGGGCAAACACGAGGGTGCCCAAGGCCTCACGGGACACGCCGGTATCTTCCAGGTGCAGTTTGCGCAACCCTTTCATTTCCCGAAAAACAGGGACGGCGTCATTGGAAAGGTTGCCCCGTTCGATGTGCAACACCCGCAGATTGACCAATCCCTTTAACATATCCAAACTGCGGTCGGTGATGGACACATCGCGCAGGTCAAGGTAACGCAGCCCATGGAGATGACGCAGATGGCTCAGACCTGAATCGTCCACGGGTGCGGAGCGAATTTCCACCTGTCGAAGACCGGTTAAGGCGCCAACAGCCGCGAGACTTTCATTCCTCACCTTCTTGCCAACCAGACCGATGGCCTGCAAATCATCGGGGGCGATGTTTTTCAGGGCTTCCAGGTTGCCGGCCTGCTCGTGGCCCACGTTCAGCCGGACTTCCTGTCCCGCCTCAATCGCGATATTACCCCGCGCAGCACGGCCCTTGATTCCGCGCCAGGATTCCAATTCCCCGCCCCGTTTCCAGGGACGGACGAGTATGGTTCCCAGGCTCCGGTCCGAGGGGAAATGAAGTATTCGCGCCAAGGGAGCCGCCTCGTCCGCATCTCGGATTACCGATGGCGGCGCCGGTGCTTCAAGCGAACAATAGGGCAGTACTTCCGCGATGGCCGTTCGCTCGGAATCCGGTGTTTCATCAAGGATCACCAGCCGCTTCAATCCGCCGGGACCACCAAGATGGGACAGGGCGGAGAGATTCTCGGCGGTGGGTTCAAAACTGGGCAGGCGAAGGGCATACAGTTGGTCGGGTTGAAGTGCCTGGAGGTACCCCAAATCGCCCGCCGCCTCCGCCTTCACCAACAGGCGAAGCTCCACGTCGTCAGGGATCGCAATCGTGCCGCGTGCCTCGGTGGGGCCGCTTTCACGGAGGGATTCCCACGGTCCGGGCTCGCCCAGCCGGGTGTCGCGCGCCTCCAATATGCCCACCGATTGATCAACGGGGAAGATGAGCGCCAGTCTTTCCCCCCCTTCATCCGGGCGGATAATGTAGGAGTAGGCGGCAAAGAGTATGGCCGCCAGGAGCATCACGCCTAAAACGGATGGAAGAACGATGGAAGACTTGGCTTTCTCCCGCGCGCGGTTAAGCAACATGCGGGAGCGGGACAGGGCCTCATCGCGCTGATCCAGTTCACCGCGAAGGATCTCAAGCTCACCCACCGCGCGCTGAAGCTCCTGGTGCTTTCGCCCCTCCATCTCACGGATCAGTTCAAGCTCGCGCTCCAATTCGATCTGAGATTTCGACGCACCGTCACTGCGTGATCGAAGTTTCGCCAACTCCTGCTTAAGCTCGGCGATGGCGGCCTCTCCCTTGGCCTGTTCCTCGATGGCCTTCCGCGCTTCCTGTTCCCGCGAATCCAGGTCTTTGCGCAGCTTCTCAAGCTCCTGTCGCGCCTTCTCCAATGCCTGGGTTTTCGCGGACTCGTTGCTCCGCAACTGCTCCAACTCTTCCGTGATGGTGGATTCCGATGCGTGTGCTTCCGCGGCCTGGGCATGCAGGGCCACCACTTCATTCTGTAAGCGCTTGACCATCTCCTGGTATTCGGCCTCGGAACTGGTGGCTTCCGCCACCGCGCTTTCCCGCTCCGCCAACCGGGCACGGAGATCGGCCATTTCCCGCTGTGCCTCTTCGAGCGCCCGTGACTTGGCGGCCTCGTTCTCGCGAAGCTGGGCGACTTCCTTCGAAAGGGCCTCCTCCGAAGAATTAGCCCGTTCCGCCTGTTCTCGAAGGCGCGCCAACTCGCGTTCCATCTCGCCAACCTGCGATTCATGTTCCGCGTTGCGGGCCTCGGCCCGGCCCACCGCATCTTCCTGGCTGGCGAGTTTTTGCCGAAGGGCCTCTAACTGTTTGCGGGCGCCTTCGAGGGTGCTGGATTTTGCGGCTTCATTCTCGCGCAGATGCTGCAATTCCTCTTCAAGAACACGTTCCGACTCGGAAAATTCATTGGCTTGGGCGTGTAACTGGACCAATTCATTCTGCAACGCACGCATGGCTTCTTCGCTCATCGTGCTGTGTTCTTCGGCGGATCGGAGTTTCTCCTCGCGGGCGGCCAGTTCCCGCTGCAATCGCTCCGCTTCCGCACGATTCGCCTCGAGGGCCTCCGCCTTGGCACTTTCATTGGCCCGCAACTGGGCGATTTCCTCCGCCAGACGTTTCTCCGAATCGGAAGCCTCGGCGGCACGCGCTTCGAGTCCGGCCAATTCCTCCTTAAGTGCCGCCATGGCGGCCTCGTTCTCTTGCGTCCGTTTCGCGGCTTCCGCAAGAGCCGCCTCCCGGTCCGAAAGCGTTCCCCGAAGTGCCTCCACCTCCCGCCGCGCCTGCGCAAGGGCCTCGGTCTTCCCCCGTTCATTCTCGCGGAGTTGGGTCAATTCCGCTTCAAGATCACGCTGCGAACCGGCCGCGCGCTCCGCGTCATCGCGAATCGCAGCCATTTCCTTTTCCATCTCCGCGATGACCTGTTCGCGCTCGGCACTGCGTTCCTCGGCTTCCTTGATGGCCAATTCGCGTTCCGCCAAAACCGACTGAACCGACTGGAGATCTTTCCGGGCCTTTTCGAGAGCCTCCTCCTTGTTACGGCTTTGATCACGCAGACGTGTTAGTTCCTCGGACAAGGCCGACTCGGAGGCATGGGCGTTGCTCGCGCGCTCGCGCAAGGTGGACGCCTCTTCCTCAAGCTCGGCCACGCGGCGGCTCGCCTCCTCACGTTCCTGGTCGGCCTTGGCGATGGCCGCCTCGCGTTCCTGCAAAACCTGGCGCAACTGCGCCATCTGGGACCGGGCCTTTTCCAGGTGGGCGTCTTTTTCCGCCTCTTCGTTCCGCACGCGCTCCAATTCGGCCCGCAATTCCTCTTCCGAGGAACTTGCCTGGCTGGCCTGTTCTCGAAGGCTCTCCAACTGCTCCCGTAATTGCTCCACCGTCTGTTGAAGCGCTGTTTTGTCGAGGGCCTCGGCCACGCGCGCGTCGAGCGTGGCGCGCAACGTATTTACCTGGGCTTCCTGCGCGGACAACATACCGGAAAGAAGACTGCTTTCCGTGCTTCCCAGCCGGTTGCTGAAGGCGTCTCCCGCGACACGCGTTTCCTCCAGCCGTCCCAGAAGACGATCACATTCGGCGATAGCCGCCTCGTCCTGGCCCAAAGCGGCATGATTCTGGGCACGCATGTAGAGGGTAATCGGCCCGCCGGGAAAGAGGTTGTCAAGGGCATCCAGAGTCTGAAGAGATTCGACGTGGCGTCGTTCGCGATACAAACCGACCGCTTCCTGGTAAAGTTGATCAACCGGTGTGGGGGACATGCTTTCTCCCGAATCCGTGATTCCAAGACCGCGCCGCGGATCTTGCCCTTCCGCTGGGGGCGTGTCATCCGCGAAAAAGGGTAATCCCGTCCGCGACATGCAAAACCCCGGAACCGAACGGGGGCCACGAATGGCACGCAGGGAAATCCCTCAGTGGCGCAAATGCCTTCTCCGATTTCGTTATTGGACAAAACTAGTGTAACATACTGACGTAACATGGCCGGGCCTCAACGGTGCATAACCCGGGAGTGCGTGCATTGGCTGACGACAGAGACCTTATGATCCTTTCCTGTCCCTGCGGGCAGAAAATGAAGGTGCCGGCTCGGGCTATGGGAAAAAGTTACCGCTGTGTAAAGTGTGGCGACTCCCTCCTGGTTGGTGCCGAAAATACACATCCCATGGGGAAGGCAGCCGCAAAAGCGCCGGAAAAAGCGGAGACCGAGCCCCATCCGGAGCGTATTGGCGGTATGCTGGTCGATGCGGGACTTGTCACGGCGAAGCAATTGCAGGAAGCTTTGCGACGGCAAAAGGCTCAAGGGGGGAAAACCTTCGAGATCCTGATTGCGTTGGGGCATCTGGACCCGGACCAACTGCATCTTTTTCTCTCAAAACAGCCGGGCGTCGCCAACATCGACCTGTCCCGCGTCACTATTGATCGGGAGTTGCTGAAGCTTATCCCCAAGGCCTTGGCACTCGAACATTTGGTCCTGCCCGTCGATCAACTCGGAAAACTTCTGACCGTGGCCATGGCCTGCCCCCTGGACGCCGTGACCATACAGGAAGTGGAATTGCGGACCGGCCTCAAGGTCAAGGCCATGCTCTGCAAGCTGGCCGATATTCACGAAGCGGTCAAGAAGTACTTTCCCGATGAAGAACCCGAGAACGCCGCGCAAGTGGTGATGTTTCCCGGTGTTGCCGCGGCGTCCCGGGAGGATTTGAGCGAAAAGATCGCCGAAACCGTGTTGCTGCCCGTGGCCGACGACGTGTTGGACTGCATTCAGGCCATGGTCCAGGATCCCGAGTCGAATCTGCGTGAAATAGCCGCCATGTGCGGAAGCGACCCTGCCTTGGCCGCCGTCCTCCTGCAAGCCGCCAACAGCCCCATTTATGCCCTGCCCGGACGGGTCGAAAGTATCGATTTGGCCGTCATTCTTCTCGGCAAGGAAGGCATCGGCGCCACGGCGACGCGCTGCCAGCAAAACCCTCACAACGATCAGGCGGCCATCGTCTCCGCGGAACGGGCGCGACGATGTTCGGCGGGTGCGGGCGCCCTCGCCCGCAATACGGGCAAGAGCGAGGAAACCACCGCGCAAACGGCCGGACTCCTTTTCGAGTTCGGGTGTGTCGTACTCGCGGCCCTGTCACCCATCCGCTACGGCGAGATCGATCCCGCGCTCGCGGGTGCGGAACGCATGGCCGAGGAACGCAAGCGTTTCTCTCACAGCCACGCCGACGCCGGTCCCGCCCTGGCCACCTATTGGCGCTTTCCACGGTCCCTCATCCTTGCCATGCAAAACTACTGTAAACCGGCCGAGGCCGGAGAATATGCGGAACTCGCGGGCATCGTGGGCCTGGCGGCCATTGGCGCGGCACGCGGGGAGGAACTCACGGGCGAGGACTTTCGACCCCTTCAGCAAACCTTGGAAGCATTGCGGTTGGGCGCCGGAGAGGCCGCGGCGTTGCTGCGGGAAGCCGCCCCTTCGAAATAAGGTAAGCATTCACGGATCTTTTTATCCGTCATTGCAGGAAATGTAGCGCGGCACGAGTTGTTGCACGATAGGGGAAGTGCCCTTTTGCATAAGCGCAATGCCGCGGCAACCGGGTGTAAGGGGAGTGGCCGGATTGCCATGGTCGCCCACGTGTCCATGCAATGAGAGTCCGGGAAAACGCGTAAACGGTTATGAAATATCCATGAACGGGAGGATAACGGCCATGGGTGAAGAGCAGGCTCACGCCTTTCTGGATGCCGCAGAACGGGACGAAGCGCTCCGGGCAGAAATCGCGCAGGCGCGGGGCGCGGGCGCCTTGGCGGCCCTGTGCGCCATAGCGAAAGAAGCGGGCTTTACCTTTACCGAAGAGGACTATCGCGCCGCCATCGTCGCCCGCTCCGGGGGCGAACTCTCCACCGAGTCCCTGACGGAACTCATGCGGGAGATGGCCGGGGGGCAGGGCCTTTGAATGCCAATTGCACAAAGACGATTTTCAGCGAGACGGCCCTACCTTGAGCGTATCGAGTTCTCGTGACTATATCTGTACCGGAACTTCAGGGCTAAGGCAGTAACTCAATCTTCGTCCGCGAAGATGCCTTTGGCAAGGGCGGGGCAGCCATCACAGGAATGACGTTCGGCAAAAAAACGCTCCTGATCGGCCACCGCGTGAGGAAGGTCGGGGTCCTGCATTACCTTGGCGAAAGTGCCGTCGAAGATATCACCCAAGTGAAAATCATCGATCCCTTCCACCAGCCCGCAGGTATAAAGCTTTCCCTCATGGGATACAAAAACAATTTTCCCCGGTTTTTCGCAGGGATTGCGATCCAGCGGTCCCCGGTCCACCCGGCAAAGCACCACGCCACTCGCCTCCAGCGCTTTCGCCGAAGCCATGGCTTCATCGGTAAGGAGCAATCGTGTTTTTCCCGGTTCCAGGGATCGAATATGGGAAAGATCGGATTCCGTGAGACAGGGCGCGTTGGTGTGAAGCACGACCACCATGTCATGGGTGTGTTGCGCCCACCCGCAAATCTCCCAAATGTCGGCGAAATCAGATAGGGAATGCTTGGCACTCACCACCAGGCGGGACACACCAATGGACGCCGCCTCATCCACCACGTTGAGCCATTCATCCGTGGACAGGCGGGTTGTGCGTTCTTCGCGGCGCGCCTCTCCGTCCTTGGACACGGAGATCCACAGGTACGTCGCGCTATCCTGCCCATCACCGGTGACCGCGCGCGCGCAACGGCCAAGGCCATTGCTGATCCGTTTCGCCAAGTCAAACTCGCTGTCCAGCGGGGAATGTTCCACCCCGACCTTGGAAGTCTCTTTCGTCATACTCACGGCTGTCTGTTATCCCCTGCATAGCCACGGCCAAACGGGATTGTAGGCGACCCTGCGCTTCAATGCAACCCTGTCGCCAATACGCAATCCTGTAAAAAATGATTATATTTAGAAGCCAAAGCGCGCAAACCACGGCCATCCATCGGTCTGTCGCTTGGCATCCATCCCGTTTCTCTCTCAAGCCATGATTGGCCGTTATTTCTTGAACACCCCCAGGGACTCCCCCTATTCCTCTGTGTCGGGTGGCACGCTGGTCGGAGTCGATGCGGGCGTGGAGAGAAAGGGCATGAAAAGCAGGTAGCCCAAATGTAATTGCCGGGGATTGGGGTATTCCCTAAGCCCCAGCGTCATGCCCAAGTGCCCCGCTTCTGGGGCCGGGCGATAGGAGCTGAAAATCCGGTCCCACCAGGAAAGATTGAATCCGTAATTGCTGTCCGTCTCTTTTTGCCGGTCGGAATGATGCACCCGGTGCATGTCCGGCGTCACAACAAGACACCGGAGCAGACGATCCAGCGAAGCGGGCATGCGGACATTGCCATGGTTGAACAGGGCCATGCCGTTCAACACCACCTCGAAGGCCATCACCGCGGTCGGTGGCGCGCCCAGCCCCGCCACCCACGCCATCTTGTACGCCATGGACAACATGATTTCCAGGGGGTGAAAACGCAACGCCGAGGTTACATCCAGGTCGCGGTCGCTGTGATGGACTTTGTGCAGTCGCCACAGAACAGGAACCTTGTGGGAGAGAAGATGCTGAAAGTAGATTGCCAGATCAAGCGCCAGAAAGGAAAGCAGGAACGCGACCGCGTCCGGAACCGCCACCACGTTGAAAACACCCCATCCCCGTTCTTGTGCCCAATGCGCCATGCCCACCGCTAAGCCCGCGAACACCAATCCTCCGAGGAACTGCAGGAAAGCGGTGTCGGCCACCGCCAGGCCAAGGTTCCAAACCCAACGCAGGGGGATGGATGCGGAATGGGGACGGCGGCGTGCCCCCATTTCCCATGCCGCCATGACGACAAACACCCCGAGAAAGCAACCGAGGCGCAACAGGGATTCATGGGACATGGTTGGGATTGGCCTCCTTATAGCGGGTACATCAAACACGCTCGGCACATGCCATTGGTGAAAAAAAGATGTTTGAAACGGCCGCCACGTGATTTAGTGTGGGGGAGAAACACCTGTTCTATTGGCACGCTACGTTGTGAACGGTTACCATTTCGCAAATGTCTCCACCTAATAATGCTGTACGGAAAGGGGTGAAGGGTGCTATAATACAGGAAATTCGGGCGGGTTTGCCCCTTCCCGGAAAAAGTTCTGAAACCGGTTTTCCCTGCGGTGCCCGTCGAGGCTACCAAGCGTCATACCTTATCTGTTGAACCGGGAACCCGAAATTTGTTGTAGCCTACGGCAAGCCTCCTTTGAGTGGAAGTCGAACGGCTACCGTGAGGGTACCCACCTACTGAGGCTAAGGTTCAATGCGCTTTTTCAGCCTGACGACACGGCGGGGATTTTTTTCACGCCCCCGTCTCCCGGCGAGAGCGGAAGAGGCCATGAGCGAATTACGGGTGCTCACCCCGATCCCGCATTCTTTTCCTCCAGCGTGACCGCTTTGATTATGCCTTCGTCATGCGATGGCCGGATCACTTGGCCGGGTTTCACGATCAGGAAGTCTTCACTATCCCAATCGCCTTCGAGGAAACGGCGCATGAGGCCGGGGTCGCCCTCCAGCAGGTCGTAATTCCAATCGAGATGCTCCGCGCAGGCGCGGGTGTAGTCCCGGTACGGCGTGCTGTCTCCCACGCCGAGGTCCACGTAGGCGGCGTTGTTGTAAGCCCGCATCCAGTTCTGCTCCATCTGCATGAGATATTCGGCGTTTTCCTCGCCATAGGTCTCGATATAGCGGGCCAGGGTTTGTTCGTAGCGCTCTTTGCCCGGTTGTGTACACGTTTCAATCCAGCCGGGGCTGTACCAGTAGGTGCCGGGGTGCTCGTCGAAATAGGAACGGTAGCGTTTCTTGGAGCCCAACAGGAAGGTGATGCAATCGTGGCCCCGCATGATTACAAGCGGGGTTTGCCGCGCCCGAATGTCCATGAGGCCATTGCTGCACAGCCCGTATCCGAGAAGGATGGCATCACTCGCGCCGTCGTCCCGGTCGATGGCTTCTTGGAGCGAACTCCGAAGCACGTCGGGGGTGTTGTGTAGTCCTTGTGGCAGAAAGGTGAACTGGAAGCAGTGTCTGGATAAGGAGGCGAAGTGACAAATCTCGCGCCAGAGGACGTGACAGGCGATGACGTGGTGGGTGTACATGAGAAGCTCCCTGGCGTTTCGGCGGATGGACAGTATACCCGGATTCGGTTCGTGGCGTACAGCCCCCGCATCGGGGGGCCGGGCCGTGTTTGAGGCCGGAACACGGTCCGAAAAGAGCCTCTACCGCGCCATCAACCGGGTTCCGTCTTATTCACCGGGGGCATCTGTTCGGCCAGGATGCGCGTTCGGTAGGCCAGGGGAGTTTCGCCCATTTCCCTTTCGAAAAGACGGCCAAAGTGGGCGGCGTCGGAAAAACCATAGCGATAGGCCACCTCTGTTACGGTGATGCCGGGCTCTTCGAGCATGCGCCGCGCGTGCTGTATGCGGCGGTGCTGATAGAATCCCATGGGTGAAATGCCCGCGGTCGTCTTGAAGAGACGATGCAAGCGGAAGCGGGTCAATCCGAGTTGTTCGGCAAGTTTCTCCGCCTGGAAGGGCTGATTATGTCGGATGAGTCTTTCAATTTCGGTGGCGGCTTGCCACAAATCCTTGCGCAGGGGCATCGGTGTGGGACCGGTAACAGCATGACGCTGAAAGGCCTCGTTGAAGCCACAGAGGATTTTCAGGAAGCAGGCATTAAACAGGGCCAGCGAAGGTTCTTTCCGGGTGGCTTCCCGGGTCAGGGCGTCGATCTCCCGTTCACAGACGCAGGTTTCGTCCTCCGAAAGCTTGAGGTGAAGATGGTCGTCCTGGAAAGAACTCTGGAAAAGGACATCGGTCAGCAGGTAACGCACCAGTCCCCGCTCATCCCACAGGATCCGCAGATCTTCAAGAAGCCAGTCCGGCTGTACGTAGATGTTCGTCTTGGCCAGGTGGTCCACCTCGCCGTAGGCATGCACGGCCCTTGGCGTGAGGATAAGCACGTCGCCCCGCGACAAGGTCCGTTTGCCGTGATTACAATTGCAATCGTGGATAGCCCTTCCGCCCCGGACCAATACCAACTCATAGAAATCGTGCCGGTGGGGGGGGACTGAATGGCGCTGTGTCTGCGCGGGCGCATAGGAAATCAGTGCCCGCCGGCTCGGGTAGCCGCGGGAACCCCCGGGCCGAAGGTCGTCTCCCGGCTGGATGTAACGTTGTCGATCACAGTCATAATAAAACGTGCAGAAACGAAAGGGACGCCGCGGCCCCAGCCCCACGGAAGACCGCGACACGACATCGCAATACTTTCCGTCTGTTTTCATGAAATCTTCCCTTCGAAAGCACAAACGTTCTATCAAAGTTTGCAGAAAATGCAAGACCCTTTCAAGCCGCCCATGCTAAACTGCCTTCCCAGGTGGGCCTTTTGTTCATCATCAAACAGCACGGTATCGGGTTTTCGGTCGGTCCGACCACCAACGAGGAGTCTACATCATGCGAATTCACAAGCGAAACATGGGCTTTACCCTGATTGAGCTGCTGGTGGTGATCGCCATCATCGGCATTTTGGCGGCCATATTGCTTCCCGCCTTGGCCAGGGCGCGGGAAGCGGCACGTCGCGCAAGCTGCGCCAACAACCTTAAACAGTTCGGACTGGTCTTCAAAATGTACGCCAATGAAAACCGGGGTAAGTATCCGCCGAACCAGCGGTGGATCATGAACAACGCCCATACCCTGATGGGCTTCGCCGGGGAATACCTCTATCCCGACTACTGGACCGACATGAAAATCGCCATCTGCCCCTCCGATTCGCGTGCAAACGGGAGGGGACCCCAGGGCTATCCCGTGGGTATTGCCGAGGATCCACAGGAGCAGGTCCAACAGATCACCGGGAACGACGAGATTTCGCAGGGTTGCCGGGCGGCGATCCTCTCCCACCCGATTTCTTATATCTACCTGGGATATGCCACCACGACCATGTCGCAGATGATGGAGGTGCTGACCCTGGTGGGGCTGCGGCATCGCGTGTGGGGATTTAACCCGACCTACACCCAGCCGGCCCTTTCAGACCGGAATTGTCCGAGTGAATGGAACACGTTGAACCGCCTCGGAGACTTCAACGGTCAGGATCTGTCGGAAAGCATCCTGGAGGGACTCTGGAACGGTCCTTTCAATGAGTTGGATGACGACGGCAGTCCTCTGGGTGCCCGCCCGGCCATGCGGGAAGGTGTCGAGCGTTTCATGATCACCGATATCAACAACCCGGCCGCTGGAGCACAGGCCCAATCCCAGATGCCCCTCATGTTCGATGCGTGGGGCAATTCCTCCACGGCACACACCGCCTATGCGGGGGATTATGACCAGGCCACCCTCCGCTTTAACCATGTTCCAGGCGGAAGCAACGTGCTCTTTCTGGATGGTCATGTGTCCTGGAAAAAGCTTAACAGCGGTTTCCCGATCCTCATGCCCACCGCGGCCAATCCCATGGGGATCCATCCCAACGCTTTCGCGATTCGTTTCACCTCCTATTGGATCCAGCTTGCCGGTGGTTGGGGCTGATTCCACTTTCTCATAGCGCCTGGTACGGGAGTGGGGGGCTTGCGCGGGTGGTCTGCACAATGCAGGCCGCCCGCATTTTACATGGTCATCTTGTTGTCGACCATTCAGTGGGATGGAATATTTGTGGTCTGGCTCCGGCTGTTAAAGTGAGGTGCGTTCGATGGCCCACATCAAAACCACAGGATGCAGGGGGCACATGTGCCAATCAGCCACCCCCTTTCCCAAATGGCACCTGTAACGTATTTACTCCCAAGTTGCATAAAGTCCGTGGCCTGGCCGGGACTCGTTTGCCGAACAGGTCCATCATCATTGGCCGACGCGGTTTTTCAGGCACCATGGCGCCGACCCGGTGGAATGCACTCGATGAGCTTCTCTTTGGACGGGTCTGCGATGGCAACGCAAGGCCCCCGGCTACCGGTGACGTTATGCAACATTTGGGTTTACGTCGTGGGGGAACGGGGAAAACAGGTACGGCTCAGTACGCCGTGGTCGAACTTCAAAATGCTTTTCGTTGTCATCCAATGGCTTGGCCCCGCTTTCCAGTGGTAAAATACAGGTGCCAGGAGCCCGGCCGATGGGTTTATGGCCTGCTTCTTCGATGGCCTCGCGATCCCCCAACACCGCCGTGGCGGAGGATATCGCGGCACAACGGGATGAATATGAAAGCGGATCATCAGCATGACGGATGAGAGCTCGGTAGGCGTTGTTGAGACGCAGTATTTTACCTTCGCGGAACCGCCCAACGAGATTGAACTCGAAGGCGGCGCCAGGCTGGGTCCCATTACGCTGGCCTACGAGACCTATGGAACACTGGATGCCTCCAAGTCCAACGCCATTCTCATTTGTCACGCCCTTTCCGGGGATGCGCATGTGGCGGGCAAGAAATTCGAAGACGACACCAGGGTGGGGTGGTGGGACACGATGGTTGGTCCTGGAAAGGCCTTCGATACGAACCGGTACTTTGTCGTTTGTTCCAATGTGTTGGGCGGGTGTGCGGGTTCCACGGGACCGGGCTCCATCAACCCCGCCACGGGCGAGCCATACGGACTGGACTTCCCGGTCATCACCGTGGGCGACATGGTGCGCGCCCAACACGAACTTGTGATCCATCTGGGCGTTGATCGCCTGCTGTCCGTGGCCGGCGGTTCCATGGGGGGCATGCAGGCCCTCGAATGGGCCACGCGCTACCCCGACATGGTGACCTCGGCCATGGTCATCGCCTCGACCCACCTGAGCGGTCCCCAGCAAATCGCCTTCGACGCCGTGGGACGTCACGCCATTCGCGCGGACCAGGGATTTTCTGGTGGCCGGTACTACGGCAAGTCGTCCCCCGACAGCGGTTTGGCCATTGCCCGCATGTTGGCCCATATCACCTACCTGTCCGAAACGTCCATGCAGAACAAGTTCGGCCGTACCCTGCGCTCCGATGACCGCTTTCACTATGATTTCGACAGCGAGTTTTCGGTTGAAACCTATCTCGACTACAAGGGACAACAATTTGTTAATCGTTTCGATGCCAACTCGTACCTGTACGTGACCAAGGCCATTGATTACTTTGATATTTCCGAACGTTATGGATCTCTGGACAACGCCATGGAAGCCGTCCGGAGCAAAATGCTCATTTTGTCCTATTCATCGGACTGGCTCTATCCCCCCGTTTTCAGCGAGCAGATAACCTATTCCCTCGCACGCCGGAAAAAGGACGTGACCTACTGCAATGTCCACTCCGATTATGGACACGATGCCTTCCTGCTCGAAGTGGACGTGATGCGCAAGATCATCGCGGGATTCCTCGATCACGCCGCCCACCCCGAGAAAGTGCGAAGCCAGCCGGTGGAGGTCACTTCCGATGCCGAGGACGGCCCACCGCCCGTTTCGAAAGACAGCATCTACGAGGGACACCGCGTCGATTACGACATGATCGTGGATCTCGTGGACGAGGGGAGCCGCGTGTTGGACATCGGCTGCGGCGACGGGGAATTGCTGAGCCGACTCATCAGGCGAAAGAACGTGCGGGGCATGGGGCTCGAACTGGCCCAGGGAAACGTGGTGAACTGCGTCCGTCGCGGCATTTCCGTCGTGCAGGCCGATATCGACGAAGGGCTCGGTGCCTTACCCGACCAGAGTTTCGATTTCGTGACCCTGAGTATGACGCTCCAGGTGATCAATAAGCCCGACCTGGCCCTGCGCGAAATGCTGCGCGTGGGCCGTAAGTGCATTGTCAGTTTTCCCAACTTCGGCTATTGGAAAGTGCGCCTCATGGCCGGATTGGGCGGGCGCGCGCCGGTGACACGCAACCTGCCGTATGCCTGGTACCGAACCCCCAATCGCTACGTGTTGTCCATCAAGGACTTTCGCATGTTCTGCGAGGAGCTGGGTATTATTATCGAGCACGAATTGCCTCTCTACAGAAAAGGCGTGGCGAAAACCTGGCCCAATCTTCTCGCGGAAGAAGCGCTCTACGTCATCAGCGCCAACGAAACCACCTGACCGTTTACACGGCCAATCGGGCGAAAACATACATTCCTGGTCCGGCAACAATGCGGTCGAGACGCCCGGAGCCCGCATTTCCACGGAGGACCGTGGGAACGAGAACAATGGATTCCGCTTCCGTGAGGATGACGGGTTGTCCTCATCGCCAATACTTCTCATTCTGGGAGGGGGAATAGACAAGATTTACAGGATGAACAGGATTAGAAATTCATCTGTAAATTCTGTCCAATATGCACACTCGGATGGTTACGGATATGTCTTCTGCAATTGGCGCCAAGAAGATACATGATCAAACTCTAACATCCCCTGTCGAATCAAGTTGCGATTGGTTTGGCTGTATAAGGCGGACCCGATTTCTTTGGACACAAATTTGCGATAATCGTGAACCAAGGAGGACGGGTTATGACGAAGCAGACGAAGAGGGGTAAGGAGGGGCCGCTGGGTCCGAAGCAGCGTTGGAGTTCGCGCCGGAAGCGTGAGGTGGTGTTTCGCCTGTTGCGAGGCGAGCCGCTGGATGCGGTGAGCCGGGAAGTGGGCGTGGAGGTGTACCGGCTGGAGCAGTGGCGAGAGAAGGCGCTGTTGGGAATTGACGAGGCGCTGAAGGATCGCACAGGCGATCCGCTGCAAACGGAGTTGGACGCGGCTATGCGTCACATCGGTGAGCTGTCGATGGAGAACGAACTCATGCGCAGAGAACGGGCCCTGCGCCGCCCTTTCGGCTCGAAGAGGCGTTCGAAATGAGCCGCGAGGTTTCCCCGGCGACGGGCAAAACCTACGGGTTGAAGCGGGTTTGCGCCGCCCTGAACGTCTCTCGCTCGACGGTTTATGCCCGGCAAAAGGCCGCGGCTTCTCCCAGGCCGGCGCCGGTACGGCGTGGTCCGAAGCCGAGCGTTTCAGACGAGGCCATGGATAGGAACGGACTAGTCGAGGGAGGGGACGATGCGTATCCCGTTTGCACGGGCAACACGCAACTTGTCGCGAAATAGCGTAGAAGGAGGGAGTTTTGCATGCGCAGTGTGCTAACGGGTCTTCTGTTCATGGTACTTGGCCTTGGCGTGGTAGAAATGCCTCTAGCAGAGGTCGAGATGAGAGAGAGCATCCGTGATCGGGCCTCACGAATCATACGCTTTCTCATGGGTGATAAGGGGGCAAGGGAGACCTCTCCTGATGCGTGGGGATCGGGCCTAAACGATGTGAACCTTTGGCCCTGTACATCAATCGGGACTGGGTTTAGCAGACCGTTTATCAACATGAGCTACGCTTTCTTAAGTCAAGGCATGTTTGCGCAACGCTAGCGGAAAGGCGATCCGATCAAATGCAGTCAAGAACACTTCTGTTCCTTCTCACGATGATTTTTTTGGCGTGTGTTCCTTTTTCTGCTCACGGCACTACCCCTCCCCGGGCCAAGACAGTCATGAACAAAGTCAACCGACTATGGCTAGCGGGGGAGTTTAGTTCCCTTAATGACTATCTCTTCAAGCTAAACTCTGACTATCCCGACTATGTTCCTGTCAGGATCGTGCAAGCATCGTGGACTCGGAGACGCCAAGGAAGCGACATTGAGGCTTACCTTCCACTCATAAGATCTCTGGACGAAGATGCGAAAGCCAATATGCGGTTCTTCTCTCCCCTGTTCTTTGCTCTCCTCCGAAGTGGGATAATCCGCGCAGAGAAAGCGTTGGAGCAATATGAGAAGGACGGTTGGACCCAAGAGGTTAGGCGTGAACGTACGGCCCCCGATCAGCTCAAGCATCGTGTTGCTTGGCTTGAGATTACGAGTATCATGCGCGTTGCGCCCGAAGTCTCTCTATCATCAAAACTGAATGACAGGGTAGTGGTACACTACAGAAGATTGCCGGAGAAGCCCATGACGATCCAGCAAGCAAGAACGCGGATCGAAGATGCACGTGCTGGGGGAACCGTGCGTGCCACCGGCATTCGTTTCCTGGGTTACCAGCATCCTGACGGGCAATTACCGTTCCTTGCACGTTGGCTCAGGGATTACGCACCGCAAGTGGCCGAGGCCGCCGCAGAAACCGTCTCGAATTATGGCGAAGCTGCCCTTCCATTTATTCTTGAGGCTATTGACGATAAATCCCTTCGTTTGTCGACACGCGAATTCTGCGTGTGGGCTCTTATCCGGCTCGATTCCGCATCGCCCGAAATCGAAAAGGCCCTTCAAGCACTTACGGAAAGCCGTCATTACCGCGAACGCGAGTATGCCACGGAGGCACTCGTATATTTGCGAAATCAAAAGCGTCAGGTTTCGGATTCGACTAACAGGCCGGGTATGAGAAAAGGTGGACAGTAACCACTTGTTGGCGCGGCGGTGCCCGATTCGGGCTACTATTTTGACTACTGGGCGGGCGACGTGGCCACCATTGACGCGGTGGAGGTGTTGACCATGGATTCGGATGTGAATGTGACGGCCCATTTCGGCACCACGCCGCCCGGTCCGCTCGGTGACGCGGTCCATGCGTGGCGGTTCGAGGAAGCGAGCGGCACGGCCATCGTGGATTCCGAGGGCAGCGCGGACGGCACGCTGCGGGGCGACGCGGCGCGGACGGCGGGTTGCGACGGTTCGCAGGGGATCACGCTGGACGGCGTGGGCGACTATGGGTTGATCCTGTATGATCTCTATGACGCTTCGGCCATGACGCTCATGGGGTGGATGAGCCCCAACAAGCGCAGCGGCACGCAGACGGTGGTCGATGTGGCGGGGACGTTGGACACGGACGAACGGGCGGCCCTGGGCATCGATTTCGAGGGGCTGGGCCGGGTGTGGGTGAGCTATGACGGCGTCACCTACTACTGGAATCACCCGGTCTACCTGAACGCCTGGAAGCACCTGGCGGCGGCCTGTACGCCCGCGTCGGTGACGCTCTACGTCAATGGCGAGGACATGGGCGCGTATGACGCGTCGGCGGCCTCGCCCACGGTCTACCGCGACAACAAGACCCTCATCGGCCGCAACACGAACGGCGACCGCCTGGTCCCCGTGGACCGCCAGCAGTTCTCCGGCAGGATCGACGACGTGGCCATTTATGCGTCCGTGCTGCGGGCGGACGAAGTCCGGCTGGCCATGAACGCCGCCAAGGCGGGACCCTACACGGACTTCTTCGATCAGCCGGACGGTCCCTCCGACCATTGGGACGCCTTCGACGGAAGCGGGTTTGCCGTGGACCGAAGCATGCTTCGTGCCAGCGGCTTTCGGGGGCCCCATGAATTCGCGGCTACGGTGCCTCTCGCCAACCACGAGATCTCGCTGTGGTACCGCTACACGGATGACCGGGACCGGGGGAACATTCCGTCGGGGGAACAGGTGATGCGGGTCCGCCTGCGGCGGTCCCTTTCCGGCAGTTCGGGGTTGTACCTGGAGATCACGCCGGAAGGGTTTGGGGTGTACGAGGAGATCGGCCCGAACACCGCGACCGTCGCCACGAACACGGCGGTGAAATCGGAGCCGAACTGGTGGTACAACATACGCATGCGCGTGGTGGATGATGATATCCGGGTGTGGCGGCGGGCGGATGACGGCTCGTGGCCGTCGCCGGTGCTCGGCGCGGATGACCAACTGTCGGGCGGTTACCGCG
>JAJRTN010000021.1 GCA_024278275.1 Candidatus Hydrogenedentota bacterium | reverse complement strand
GGGTTCCATGCTGGATCTATCGTCGCTCACGAACCTTTCGGTGGACATGAACTGGCAGCAGACGGCGACGCTCCAGGCGCGCGGCGGCGGCACGCTGGATTTGTCGGCCCTGGACACCCTGGCCACGCCGGGCGATGACTTCGTGACCATAACCGCCAATGGACTGGGTAGTCTGGTCCATATGCCTTCTTTGACAACCTTTGATGTTGAACGTGTGACCTTCAATGAACTGAATGGTGGACAAGTGGTCCACCAAGGGGCCGGCGAGGGCGAAGGTGAAGGTGAGGGTGAGGGTGAGGGCGAAGGTGAGGGTGAGGGCGAAGGTGAGGGTGAGGGCGAAGGTGAGGGTGAAGGCGAAGGCGAAGGTGAAGGCGAAGGTGAAGGTGAAGGTGAAGGTGAAGGTGAAGGTGAAGGTGAAGGCGAAGGTGAAGGTGAAGGTGAAGGCGAAGGTGAAGGCGAGTGCGGGGATTCCTGCACCGAACCCGTCGAGGACCAGGATGGCGACGGACTGGATGATTGTGAAGAATGCCTGCACCAGGGCACGGATCCGCTCGACCCGGATTCGGATGGGGATGGCATGCCCGATGGCTGGGAAGTGGCCTACCGCCTGGATCCCTTGGCCAATGCCGATGCTTTCGAGGATTATGACGGCGACGGGCTGAACAATCTCGAAGAGTTCCAACGTGGCGGGGACCCGGACGACGCCGCCAGCCCGGACCATACGGTGTTTGTCGGGCCTGACGGATCGGACACAACCGGCAACGGCAGCCGTGCAATGCCGTGGGCCACCATTGGCTTCGCCTTGGGCCGGACTTCGGGCACTCGGGCCGCACCGGAACGGGTCAGCCTCCTGCCCGGCACCTATGCCGAGGACGTGATCCTGGAGGCCTGGACCACCCTCACCGGTCCGCAGGACGGAACCGCGGTCTTGCAGGGGCGGATTAGCGGCGCGGACAACAGCGTCTTGACGAAGCTCGACCTGGTGTCACCCGCCACGCCGGGAACGCTGCTGACCATCGACGGTCGGCGCATGAAGGTCGCCGGCGTGGTGTTTCGGGGAGACGAGGCCCGGACCGCCACGGGCATCGCGGTAAGCGGGGCGGGTGCCGGCGGCACCGTCATCGAGTCCTGCCGCTTCACCCGTCTCCAGGTGGGAATCGACCTGGATGGCACCATGCCGTTCATCCGGCGGTGTGTTTTCGACGACCTGTCGGCCACGGGGATTCTCGTGCGAAGCCTGCTCATGACCAAGGCCGCGGAAAACGGGCTTGGCGATGCGTCCAGCGCGGAGAGCGGCTGGAACACGTTCAAGATCGACACCATCGACGGTTTCGCCGTGGAGAACCGGACCGGCACCGAACTCGTGATGGAAAACAACGATTGGGATACGAACGACGAAAATGTCGTGGCGGCCAGCATTTCGGGGCCGGCGGATTTCATACCGATCCTGCCCCGGGGCGCCGGCCTTTCCGTGGCCACCCTGCTCTGCACGGTTTGGGACGCCGACACGCAGGCCCGCATCGAACATGCCAGCGTACAGCTCACGGGAAGTCCCCTCGCGCCGGTGACGGAAAACGAAAACGGCGTGTACGCCTTTCCCGCCCTGGCGCCATCGACCTACACGATAGCGGTTTCGGCCGGCGGTTATGCGGGTCAAACCCTCCTGGCCACCCTCGCCGAAGGTGCCTTGGTGAATGCCAACGTAGCCATGGGGCCGGGTGGGGGCGAAGGTGAAGGCGAAGGCGAGGGCGAAGGCGGGCCCTCGTGTGCGCCGCGGGTGGGAACGCCGATGAATTGCACAACCGAAATCCTGCTGACGGTTTTCATGGCCGCCTGGCTGGCCGGCGCGGCGGCCCGGGGCCCCGGGCCGCCTCCCTGTCCGCGTTCATGACGTTCTGCCACGCACGGTGTCGTCTGGGCGAACGTGTTGTGCCATCAGCATGCCGCCGGTCAGGTTCTTCACCTGCCGGAAGCCGTGTTGCATCAGGATACGGGTCGCGATATGGGAGCGGAGGCCGGATTGGCAGTGGACCACGGTCGTTTTTTCCGCGTCCAGTTCATCCAGGCGGTCACGCAGTTCGTCCACGGGAATGTGAATGGTGTAAGGAAGGCGCATGGCCTCAACTTCTTTCGGTGTCCGAACGTCCACCACCTGTTTTTCCGAGAGATCCGCGTCCAGTTGCGCCACGGGGGCAAAGCCGGCGAGATCGTTCTGGGCGATAAAAGCGGCCATGTGAACCGGGTCCTTGGCGGCGCCGAAGGGCGGCGCGTAGGTCAAATCCAACCCGGTGAGATCCGCCACCGTGGCGTCGAACTGGATGGCCGTGGCGATGATGTCGATCCGCTTGTCGATGCCTTCACCGCCGACTGCCTGGGCGCCCAGCACTTTTCCGGAGCCGTTCTCGTATATCAGCTTGAGCATCATCGGTTGCGCACCGGGGTAGTATCCCACGTGGTGCAGGGCCACGGCCACGACCGACCGTACGTCCAGCCCCATCTTCTTCGCGGTTTTCACGTTCAGTCCCGTCGATGCGGCCGTTTTATCGAAAACGCGGACAATGGCCGTGCCCAGCACGAGGGGCATGGGGGACGCCGTACCCGTGACGGCATGTTCCCCCGCGATGCGTCCGGCGCGGTTCGCGGGGCCGGCCAGCGGCACGCGGGCGGGCTTGCGCAAAAAGGTTCGCGGATATTCGACCGCGTCGCCCACGGCGTAGATGTCGGGGTCGCTGGTTTGCATGGTGTCGTTGACGGCGATGCCCCGTGTTTCGCCAATGTCCAGCCCGGCCGCCTCGGCCAGGGCCGTGTTGGGCCGGATGCCCAGGCCCATCACCACGAAATCCGTGTCCAGTGTCGTGCCATCCGCCAGTTCCACGCCCGTCACGGCACTTTCCGAAACACGCAGTCCCTGGAGCGCGTTTCCAAGGTGCAGGTCGATGCCCTGGGCCTCCAGTTCCACCCGGACGAGTGCCGCCATTTCCGCATCGAGCGGTGGCAGCACCTGGGGCAGCATTTCCACCAGGGCCACTTTCATGCCCAGGGCGTGGAGCTGCTCCACCATTTCCAGGCCGATGAAGCCCGCACCCACGACCACCGGTTTGGTGATCGAATGCGCTTCAAGGTACGCCTTGATCCGATCCACGTCGTCCAGGTTGCGAAGAGTGAACACGTTGGGCGCGTCCATCCCCGGCATGGGGGGGAGCAGCGGACGGCCGCCCGGCGCCAGAATGAGTTTGTCGTAGGCTTGCGTGAACCGTTCGTCCGTCACCTTGTTGTGAACTTCGACCGTCTTCGCGGCGCGGTCGATGGAGAGTACTTCGTGGTGGGTGTGAACCTCGATATTGAAGCGGTTGCGAAACAGGGCGGGTTTGGCCACCAACAGTTTTTCACGGTCCTGAATCTCCCCGCCGATGAAATAGGGCAGGCCGCAGTTCGCGAAGGAAATGTCGTTGTCCTTCTCGTACATGATGATGCGGACATGTTCGTTTGCACGCCGCGCGCGGGCCGCGGCGCTGGCCCCACCGGCCACGCCACCCACGATTACAAGGGTCTTCTGATCCATGCTCATACAAAACTCCCACACGCGGCCTGTCCGGCTCGCGCAGTTCCCGCCGCGCCGAGATTTGAATCGCCTGTCCGGGCTGGTGGAAGCCTAACGATTCCAGGGCATCCTGGCAATCACCATGGCCAGGGGGCAAGTGTCGGTTATGCCCGACTGCAACAGTCCAACCCCGAAGAGGACGGGAAACCACGCCACCCACGGCACCGCATAGAGTCCCAACAGCCCCGTGACAATGATCATGAACCCCACGGCGATACGCACCTGCCGGTCAATGGATATCATCTCGCGACCCTGCCGCTCCACGGGGAGTCCGGCCTGCTCCCAAGCCAGGAGCCCGCCCCCGATGAGCACCACGCAATCATAGCCGGCGTCCAGGAACTTCCGGCAGGCCTCCCCCGAGCGCATGCCCGATTTGCACATTACATACAAGGGTGTTTTCGTATCACCATTGCGCTCGTCCATGACTCGCTTGCAGTCCAGCGAGTCCAAGGGCACCAGCCGTGAAGGCACCGCGCGCCACGACCGGAATTCAGCCGGTGTGCGCACGTCGATAATATCAACGGATTCACCCGCCTCAATACGCCGGTAAAGTTCTTTTGGGGAAATGGTCTGAACATTGGATGCGGCCATGTTGGTCTCCTTTAGTCGTCCCGGGGATAATACATCGAAACATCCCGATATGTCAACTCTATTCCTCGCCGGCACGGTTGCACTTTTGGCTGAACCGGCGCAAAATACATGAATCCCCCGGGTGTTGACGGGCTGAAAGAAACACGGAAGGGCCTGCCATGGAAAAGAACCCGCTCCCCTGCCGAAAAATTGTCTTCGTATGTACCCATGAGCGTGTGCCTGGAGAGCGTACCTGTTGCGGTCCCAAGGGTGGTATCGATTTCCATGCCGCACTGAAGGACATGGTGGCGGAGCGCGGACTTCACACGCGCATCCGGGTCAGCAGGTCGGGGTGCATGGATCGCTGTGAGTCGGGAACCAACCTGATAGTTCTCCCGGATAACGCCTGGTACTCGGATGTCTCCGAGGCCGACCTGGAAGAACTGGTGGATGGATGGGAGGCCGAGATTGGCTCTTCACGCCGCACCACGTCGAAGGATTGATTCGGGCTTCTTTAGTGCTTACTCGCAAGAAGGCCATATGAAAAGCGAAACTTTTCATGCTGCGCCACGGGAAAGCTCGTCGCATGGTTATAGCAAATAAAAGGAGATAAAGCAGGTTGCGGCCATGAACAGGGTGAACGCCCACAACAGGCCCACCGAACCCAGGCGGGAAAGCAGCAGGTTGTCGCCCAGTCTGGCGGATTTCAGCGCGGTGACCGCCGACAGTGTGGACGCCGTGACCACGTGAACCGTGACCACCGCCGAGAGCATATAGTAGATGGCGAGAAACGTGTTGGCCGCGGGCGGTCCCGCGTTCTCCAGGGCCTGGTGGAGCGCCCCGGCGGTCAGCAACAGCGAAAGCGCGCCCCAACCGGCCGATGAGCCGGCACGAACGCGGGTGGACAGGCGTGTCCCGCGCGCCCCGGTCCACGCGTACAGCGCCATGGCACAGGCCGTCGCCGTGGCGGCCAGGGCAAGGCCGTTAAGCCTCATGGGCAGCACTTCACGGCCCACGGGCCAATAACCCGCCGCCGTGCGCAGGAAAGCGTAGCTGGAAAACAGGGCGCCGCAGAACATGGCATCCGCCGCGAGAAACAGCCCCATCCCCAGGCGGGCGTTCGTCATCCCCGTGTCGGGGCGCGGCGTGTGCGCGTAGGGTACGCTCATGGTGCGCGGTCCTCCGTCCACTCCAGCGTATCGGCCTCCCAGGGGTTGCCCCCGGCGGGCTTTCCCCACCGCAGGCTCCACAGCACATTGAGCAGGAAAAGGACCTGGACCACCGCGAAGGCGATTACACTGTGGGTCACGGCCTTGTTGAGGAAGAAGACCTCCCGGCCTATGGCGTAACTCGCGCCGCCGTCGTAAAGCCGCCGGGACACCCCGGCCAGGCCCTGCAACAGGAGCGGAAAAAACACGGCGTTGAGACAGAGCAGGGAAAGCCCGAAGTGCAGCACGGTCAATTTCCCGTTCAGGAGACGTCCGCTGACCCTGGGAAACCAGTGGGCCATGCCGCCGAACACGGCAAAGAGCGTTCCCAGCACCACGATGTAGTGAAAATGGCCGATGACATACATGGTGTCGTGGAGCGGGATGTTGGTCGAGGGCATGGCCAGGGGCATTCCGGTCAGACCGCCGATGCCGAACATGGGCAGGAAGGCCAGGGCGTAGAGCATGGGGGGCGTGAAGCGGATGGCGCCGCCCCAGAGGGAGAGCACCAGGCTGCCGCCGATCACCACGCTCGGCACGGAGATAATGATGGTGGTGGTCTCGAAGAAACGGTTCATGGTCGCGCCCATGCCGGTGAGGAACATGTGGTGCGCCCACACCAGAAAGGACATGCCCCCCATGAACAGCGCTGAGAGCACCATGCCCCGGTAGCCGTAAAGCGGACGGCCCGTGTTGGCGGGAATAATTGTCCCCACCATGCCCAGCGCGGGCAGGATAAGTACGTAGACCTCGGGGTGCGCCAGGAACCAGAAGAGATGTTGCCAGAGCAACGCGCTGCCCCCGCCGCTCACATCGAGGGTCTGTCCCGCCACCACCAGCCCGCCGGGCAGGAAGAAGCTCGTACCCACCAGCCGGTCCGAAAGCTGAAGAAGACCGGCCGCCGCCAGGGGCGGGAAAGCCAGCAGCAGGAGGAAGGCCGTTACCAGTTGGGTCCACACGAAGAAGGGCAGTTCCATGAAGCCCATGCCCGGCTTCCGAAGCTGCACCACGGTAACAATGAGGTTGATGGCGAGCAGGAGCGAGGAGACGTAGACGAAGATAATGCCCACCAGCCAATAGATTTGTCCCCCGTCCTCCAGTACGGAAAGCGGGGGATAAGAGGTCCAGCCCGAGTTGGCGGGGCCGCCGTGGCTGAAGAAACTGGCGTAGATTACCCCGATGCCGACCAGGTAGCACCAGAATCCCAGCCGGCCCAGGCGGGGGAAGGCGAGATTCGGCGCACCCACCATGAGCGGCACGAGGTAGTTGCCAAAGCCGCCCACGAGGATGGGCACCACCGCGAGAAAGACCATGGTCGTGCCGTGCATGGCACCCAACTGGTTGTAGAAGTTCGGCAGCAGCATTCCGCCGGGCATCCACGGATGATCGGGACCGAAGAGGCGGCCCAACAGGGGAAAGGGATTCCCGGGATACGCGGCCTGCCAACGCATGAGCATCATGATGCCAAGCCCCGTGAAGAACATGGCGAAACCGGTCACGAAATAGGCCAACCCCACCGCCCGGTGATCCGTGCCGAGGAAGTACCCCCGAAGGAAGCGGCGCACCCCGCCGGGCTTTTGTGTTTCGGCGCGCATGGCCTACCGCGCCGGGGGTCGGGCAAAGGTGAAGTCATGCACCCCGGCCTTTTGCTCCGTCACCGTCACCGTCGCCGTTTGTTCCCCCAGTTTTTCGTGCCACGCCTTGACGCGGTATTCCCCCGGCGGCAGGCCCGTAATCTCGAAGACCCCGCTCTCGTCCGTTACCGTGAAGAAGGGATGGTCGAAAACGGCGCAGTAGGATTTCATCCAGGGGTGTACATCACAGCGAATGGGAAACGGCGCTTCCGGTGTTTCCAGCGTGAGGGTGTATTCCTTGAGGTCCCTGGGCATGCCCACGTTGAACCCCGGGTTCGCCTTCGGCCGGCCGTTCACGTTGTGGACCGTGTTGTCGGGATTGAG
>JAJRTN010000195.1 GCA_024278275.1 Candidatus Hydrogenedentota bacterium | reverse complement strand
GAACCTGCCCGAAAAACTGCGCGACGAGGGCATTGAGCCAAGAATACCTTGGCTATACGGACTCGAACTGGATTTCCGATTCAAATAATAATAACTGTAAAATCATTCGACCTGAAAAAATCTCTGCTTTCACGGGGATGACGGAAGGGAGGGCCCGGGTTAGGGGGAGGGGGTGAAAGATGGAATGACAAGGCCCGGGCCGGCCTCATGAGACTTTGCGTACACCCTCCGGGAGCAGGGTGGTCCCTATCGGCGGCGGCGCAGGAGACCGCGACCGCCTCGCCGGACGCCACCGCGGCCACGGGCCCGTTTGACGGCGGCGGGACTGAAAAGGGAGAGTATGCGGGGTGCCCCTTCATACTCTTTGCGCTCGATATTGTAGCCAATGGTGCGCTCGATGGCGCCAAGGGGGGAATGCTCGGTGGGGGTGACGAAGGTGACCGCGTCCCCTTCGCGGTCGGCCCGGGCCGTGCGGCCGATACGATGGACGTAGTCGTCGGGGGTCAGGGGGATATCGTAGTTGATGACGTGGGAAATATCGTCAATGTCCAACCCCCGGGCCGCCACGTCCGTCGCCACGAGAATGTTGTACTTGCCCTTCCGAAACCCTTCCAAGGCACGTTGCCGAAGTTTCTGTGAAAGGTCGCCGTGGATGGGGGCGGCCTTGTAGCCCGCGCGCTTCAGGGCGCGCGCCAGGCGGTCGGTTCGCACCTTGGTTCGGAGGAAGATAAGTCCCGAATCGATCTGCGCCTCCTTGAGGAAATCCAGCAGCATGCGCGTCTTGTTTTCTTCACGAACCGGTATGACCAGTTGCCGCACCGCCTCGACGGGCATGGCCACGGCGCCGACGCTGACCCGCCGCGGCTCGCGCATCATGTTCTGTGTCAGCCGCTCCAGTTCGGGGGCGAAGGTGGCGGAGAACATGAGGGTTTGCCGATCCCGGGGAAGACGGTTCAGGATGCGCTGGATGTCGGGCAGAAATCCCATGTCGAGCATGCGGTCGGCTTCGTCGAAGATGAGAACCTCAAGGTTGTCGAAGCGAACCGCGCCCCGCGCCATATGGTCCAGCAACCGGCCCGGCGTCGCGACAATAATGTCGCAGCCTCGTTTCAGCTTGTCACTTTGCGGTCCCAGCCCCACGCCGCCATAGACCTGCACACTGCGCAGTTTCAGCGCCCTGCAGAGTCCCCGGATAACATCCTCGACCTGCACGCACAGTTCGCGCGTGGGCACCAGGACCAGCATCCGGTTGGGGCGATTCTTTTTTTCCGCCAGGCGGGTGAGGGTGGGGAGCGAAAAGGCCAGTGTTTTCCCCGTGCCGGTCTGGGCCGTGGCGACGAGGTCATGGCCTTCGAGCACAATGGGAATGGCTTGGGCCTGGACGGGGGTCGGCGTGGTGATGTCCATGGCGCGGAGCACACTCAGACATCGGTCGTCCAGTTCAAAGTCGTTGAAGGTAAGTTCTTGATCAATTTCTGACATGTGCGGATAAGTATACCTGATTGGGAAAGATGATTTCAGATTCTCTTTCCCTTTCGCAATTCCCGGGAGCCAGGCCGTACAATAGGGGCTCCCGGAGAGCCGCCCCCCAACTGCCCAACCATGAAATGTCCGCCCATGACCTCCAGTGCGCGAAACCCGTTCTTGTTTGCCCTGTTCCGGTTTTTCCACCCGGTCGCTCCATGAACGCCCATGGCCCGGAAAGCCCGGCGGTCTCCCGGGAAGAAGCACGGGAAATGGGCGGGGGAGATCCCCGTGACACGCGACTCGATGCCTTCCTGCTGACACGCCGCTTTCGCGATGGTCCCCACGGTCTGACGTATACCTTCTGGGGCGCGAGTGAGCAAGGCCCCGTGCGGGTCAAGGTCACGGGGGAGGAACCGGTTTTTTTCGTGCGGCGTGATACCGCGGTGCCCCGGGCCGCCCGCCGCCGCGCCGTCGCGCTTCGTGGCCTGGATGGTCCCGACGTGGACGCGGTCTATTTCCGTCGCCGTTCCGATCTTTTCGCCGCCCGCGACGCCCTGTTGGCGGCGGGGCACATGCCCTACGAATCGGACGTGAAACCCGTGGACCGTTTCCTCATGGAGCGCTTCATCACGGGCGGCATGACCATCACGGGCCGCGCCACGTCCCGTGACGGCTTCCTGGAGTTTCTCGACCCGGTTCTTCATCAAAGCAACTATGTTCCCCAATTGCGTGTCGTTGCGCTGGACATCGAGACGCAAGGATTGACCGGCCCGCTCTACAGTATCGCCGTGGCGGGCGCGGGCGGTGAACGGGTATTCATGCGCGGCGCGGGAGATGACACGGACACGGTGCGCTTCTTCCCCGATGAGCGGGCGGTGATCGGTGCCTTTCTCGCCTGGGTCCGTGATCACGACCCCGACCTGCTGCTCGGCTGGAATGTGGTCAATTTCGACCTGAACTACTTGCAGCGGAAGTGCGTGGAACTGCGGATGCCCTTCGCCTTGGGGCGAAGCGGGGAGACGGCCCGCGTTTCCCTCGCCCAGGAATCCGGTCAGTTCGACTTTGCCGACGTGCCGGGCCGCGTGGTACTCGACGGCATCGCCACATTGCGCACCGCCACCTATGCTTTCGAAAGTTTCAGCCTGGAAAATGTCGCTCGAGAATTGCTGGGCCGGGGCAAACGCATCCAGGAGAGCGCCGCCGACAAAGTGGCCGAAATAAACCGGCTTTTCCACGAAGATCCCCGTGCGCTGGCGGAATACAACCTGGAAGACTGCCGTCTCGTGCTGGCCATCTTCGAGAAGGCGGACCTCATCCGCTTTGCCGTGGAGCGTGCGCGGCTGACGGGGCTGGCCATGAACCGGCAGGGCGGATCCGTCGCGGCTTTCGACTTTCTCTATCTGCCCCGGCTTCACCGCCATGGGTACGTGGCGCCCGATATTCCCGCGGATCCCGTGCCGGATCCCAGTCCCGGCGGCTACGTGATGGACTCGAAACCCGGTCTTTACGAGAACGTGCTGGTTCTCGATTTCAAGAGCCTGTATCCGAGCATCATCCGCACCTTCCATATCGACCCCCTGGCGCTGGCCGTGCCGGGCGACGATCCCATCGCCGGGTTTCATGGCGCGCTTTTCTCCCGCAGCCGGCATATTCTGCCCGGTATCATCGAGACCCTCTGGGCCGCACGGGACGAGGCGAAGCGCCGGGGCAACCAGGCGCACAGCCAGGCCATAAAAATTATCATGAACTCCTTCTACGGCGTTCTCGGCACCCCGCGCTGCCGCTTTTTCAGCAGCAGGCTCGCCGGCTCCATCACCCGTTATGGCCACGAACTCATCACCCGGAGCAAAGCCTTTATCGAAGATCGGGGGTATCCGGTGATCTATGGCGACACGGACTCCCTCTTTGTCCTGCTGGGACCAAACCACGACCGCCGGGCCGCGCACGGAATTGGAGAAGGATTGGCGGCGTCACTCAACGAGTGGTGGCGCGACACCCTGCGGAAAGAACATCGTGTCGAATCCTGCCTTGAAATCGAGTTTGAAACCCATTACCGGAAGTTTCTCATGCCCACCATTCGCGGCTCGGAGAAAGGGACCAAAAAACGCTACGCCGGTCTCGTCGAAAAACCCGGCGGGAGGCCCGTGATCGTCTTCAAGGGCCTGGAAAGCGTTCGCGGCGATTGGACGCCCCTGGCCCGGTCGTTCCAGCGGGAGTTGTACCGGCGGGTGTTCCTGGGCGAACCCTACGAGGACTACGTGCGCACCCTGGCCGGGGAGGTGCTGGCCGGGAAACGGGACGATGAGCTGGTGTACCAAAAGCGGTTGCGCCGGGAGCTGTCGGACTATGCGAAGCATGTGCCGCCTCACGTACGGGCCGCCCGCCAGTTGGAGAAGCCCGGCAGCCATATTCGTTACTTCATTACCATCCACGGCCCCCAGGCCGAAGAAAAACGCGAGAGTCCCCTGGACTACGCCCACTACCTCGACCACCAGCTCGCCCCCGCAGCCGACGGCCTGCTTCACTTCCTCGGCACCAGCTTCGCAAAGCTCACCGACCCGCAACTGAAAATGTTCGACGAGGAGTCATGAAAACGGACTCCATGACAGCCCCCCTGCCCTTTCCCGAGGATCCCCGCCTTCGGGCCTGTCGATTTATGCGCGAGTGCCTACCCATGGGCAGGAATCTGCTTTTTTTTGTGTTCAATTCAGGCCCGAAGGGCTGGCAGTCCGTAGCCGTGGGTGAGCGTAGCGAGCCCACGGAATGCATCCAAATTATAAAAACTAGCCCCGAAGACCTTTTCCAAAGGAAACTGTTTCGTCGTCAAGGTTTCCGTCTTGGTGGCCCAGGCCCACCCTGCCCGCCACGCCCTGCGTGGGAACGAGAGAATCGGCGTTCATCTGCGCCATCTGCGGATACACTATCATGGAGTCCCGTCTTCGCGGGGATCCATGTTACGGGGTGGGCGCATGAACCCCTTTTCGTGACCATTCGCGCGAAACTTCATTGCCAAGAGATTAACGGCCTCAACACAACACCCGTTGCCCCTGTCAAGACACCTGAAATAGTTTTCGCAACATTGACAAGCCTGATCGAAGGTGCTAAGATGCCCCTCGCCACCGGAGCGGGACTAACTCAGTTGGTAGAGTGCCAGCTTCCCAAGCTGGATGTCGCGGGTTCGAGCCCCGTGTCCCGCTCCATTCTTTTTGTCACTTTCTGGCAAGCCTTGTCCACTTTAGCCCCTATTTTCAGGGGGTTTGAAGTGTTTGCTTTCATAGTGATGCCACTGACCGACGCTATTGTGTTTATGTCAGGAATTGCCGTGAAATGACCCGGTTTGCCGGGTTTTAGTGCCCATTTCGATACCACCCAATCCGGGGGGTTCAAGCTGGAGGCCTCGGCTACCTGCTTTGTTTCCTGCTCTTCACCGGGGACGACTATCGAGGGCAATGAATCAAGCGCCCCCGCCACGTCCAATTGCTGGGGGTCGGTGTAGGCGTTCATGGTCAAGTCAATACTGGAATGCCGCAAGAGTATTTGCGCCACCTTCGGATGAACACCGGCCTTCGCAAGCCAGGTCGCGTAGGTATGCCGCAAGGCGTGAACATCCACGGTCCGCCCGCATAGGTCCGATTTCTCGATACCGGCCCGGTGCAAGTCGCGGTCGAATATGCGTATCATCGCCTTGGGCAGATCGAGCATGGGGCTGTCAATGACCACGGTGGAAGGGATGGCGCGCCCACGGCGCAGGGATTCTTCCCGGTGGATTTGCTCTTTGTCCCGAAGCAACAGCCGCAATTCTTCGGCCACGTCCGCCCGTAAGAGGGTGTTTGCAAAGGCCCTATGCCTTGGGGAGGGGTAACCTTTTGCTCATGAGGTTTATCATGGCGATGAGCACCATGGCTTCGCTGTTCTCGGTCAATTGCTCATAGTCCTTTGAGAGCCTTCGGTATCTGCCG
>JAJRTN010000194.1 GCA_024278275.1 Candidatus Hydrogenedentota bacterium | reverse complement strand
TTCACGGAAACGTGTACGTTGAGACCGATCTCGTTACAGGCGACGCATACATTTCCGGTGATGACGATGATGATGACGACCATGGTGATGACGACCATGGCGACGACGACCATGGCGACGATGACCATGGCGACGACGACCATGGCGATGACGACCATGGCGACGACGACCATGGCGACGATGACCATGGCGACGACGACCATGGTGACGACGACCATGGTGACGACGACCATGGTGACGACGATCATGGCGACGACGATCATGGCGATGACGACCATGGCGACGACGACCATGGCGATGGAGAGATAATCTGCGAAGCAGGTCCATTCCCGGAAAATGTTCTGGGCATTATGGCGACGGAAAATATTTTCATCGGCGGCGGGGACGATGGAAGTGATGACGGCCTTGGGTCGGGTGGGAGCGACCACGGTGGTGATGATGACCACGGTGACCACGGCGGCGGCGACGGTGAAGACGATGATTCGGATGAGCTGCAAGTCATGGGTGCCTTCTATGCGCAGGAGGCGATCTCCATCAATGCACCGGCTACCGTGGTGGGTGCCCTGGCAGCCAACCAGGTCAACATGGGCGCCAACGGGCCGAGCATCTTCCAGGTACCCGCGTTGGCCGACAATCTCCCCGAAGGGATGATCGGAGCCTATCCCCTGATGGCACTTGAACGTTTATCGTGGCGCGAGATAAGCAACTAATCGCGTCCGAGCAGCAACAGGAGTCGTGGCGGTGATGTCTTTTCCCAAGAGCCGGGTAGCGAAAGATCTGGATGCCGCACTCGCGAAAGCCGCGGACCAGGGTGAATCTTCGCACCCCGAGTTGACCAATGAAGAGGCCGGTTTGCTGTACGGTTTTGTCCATTCGAAGCAAGCGGCCGGAAGGCTTACGCCGTCCGAGGAATCGCTCGTGGAGCGGGTTGAGGCGGTGTTGAATCGTTGGCGGACCGAGTTGCGGGACGATGGGAAACATGGCTCCCCGGCCCATCAACCCTGCGGTCAGGACCTGTGTCGAGGCGCAATTTCCAAACTTCGGATGCGTCGTTTCGGCGCGCTTGACAGCCGCGATGTGGAACTGGTCCGGGGCGTGCTCGCAGGGTGCCGTGCCTGCAGGCATCGAGGTCCGCTGGTGAGTATGATTCGGACGGGACTGGGGGACTATGAGCGGTTCAGGAGCCAGGAAGAGCGAAAAAAACATCCTGCGGACGGGGCGTCTTTTCTCCTGGTTGGTTTGTTCATAGTTCCCGTGTTGGCCATGTTGCTGTCAGTGGGGGCGTACAAGTTTTTTATCGGGGTGGGGGAGGTGTCCGCCTCCGTTTCCCGGGGCCCGGCCCATGCTCAAACGGTGGTACGCGGGCCGCGGCAGGTGCCACGTCGTTTGTCTCCCGAGGAGAAATTTGACCGGCGGATCCGGGAGTATGAAGCGAGGCTTGCCGACGCTCCCGAGGCGCGTGAGGCTCCCGCGTTGCGCTTTGCTTTGGGCAATCTCCAGGCGCAGAAGCACAAGAATTACGCGGAGGCCGCCCGGCAGTACGAACTCTTGCTTTTTGACTATCCCGATTGGCCCAACATAAGCCAGGTCTACTCCCAACTGGAACGGTGTTATGAAAAGATGGGAGACTTGTCGAGTCAAGAACTGTTGTACAAGGAAATGATGGAGCGGTTTCCAAGGGACTCCAGGGAGTACCAGTATGCGCGATCTCAACTGGGGTATTGAAGAAAACCCCAGTGGCGTGCCTGTAATTGATGAATCCCGCCGGGCCGGGATGGCGTTCCGTATCGGACGGATGGTGGCGGCCGCGTTACCTGGGGGCAGGAATGAGTGGATTCTGCTCCTCACGGGCATTAACCTGATGCTCCTCCATTTCATCCTGGTGCAACACCTGGTCGTTGCCATCCGCCACGACGAGAGCGCGGTCATCCTTTTTTCTCTATCCTTTTTTTCGGGGATATCACTGGGGTATGCCCTGTCCCAACGCTTTTCCGCCCGTTGGGTTCGCCGGATGCTGCCGGTTTTTCTGGCGGCCCAGATGTTCATCATCCTGTTTGCCCATCCCGCCGCCTACGCCTTAAGCCGTGACGTGGGGCAGTGGGCGGCAGAGCATGATTTGCCCCGCGCCGCGGGCGATTGGCTGGTCTACCTTCTTGCCTACGGCTGGATAATGCTGGGTGCCACGTCGTTGTACTCGGTCTTTCTGCCGGCCATTATTATTCAGGAAGCGGGTCGCCTTCGGCGATGCTATTCAATGGAGGTGGCGGGGTCGCTGCTTGGGCTTCTCCTGATTCCCTTGCTGGGTGCCTTCTCCCACACGGCCTTGCTCGCCGCGTATTGCCTGGCCTTTTTCGGGATCGCCTTTTTCCTGGGCACCCGGTGGCCCGTGCTGTCGCTGTTGGCCGCCATGGGTCTCTTGTTCATCGGGGGGTACACGCACTGGGATCAACAGGGCGCCCGATGGGTCTATGCGCAACGCTACGAGGGCAAGGGGGTGAAGGAGGTGGTCTATTCGCGTTACACGCCGTACCAGAAGATTGAAGTGGTGGCGTTGCAGGGGGATGAATACATGCTGCTGCTTAACGGCAAGCGTCAGTTCGCCCGGGGTTCCCATTTCACCTACAGCTATTTCGTGGCCGAGTATCCGGCCCGTCTGCTCGACGCGCCCAAGGTTTGCCTCCTGGGCTGCGGTTCCATGTCCACGGTGGGGCGCATCGGCGATATGGTCTCCTCCATCACCATTGTCGATATTGACCCGGCGGTTTTTGCAGCCAGCCGGCGCTTCCTCCAGAAATACAACCGCCTGGATGAACTGCACAATTGGACCTTCCTGGCCGACGACGCCAAGCATTTCCTTGCCAACGGGCGGGAGCGCTTCGATCTGATTCTCCACGACATCCCTCCCGCGCGGTCGCGGCAGACGGCGTTAACCTACACGGCCGAGTTCTTCGCCTCCGTCAAGAAACGCCTGACCCCGGGCGGTATCTTTTCGATTTCCGCCCTGAACAGCGGCGGAGATTCCGGCTACGGGCGCAAGATGCTTGCCACGCTGGCCCATGTCTTCGATCACTATTTCGTACTTGAGTATCGCGGTTCGTACTATTTTTGCGGTGGCGGCCCGGCAATGATCGAGCCTGATGAACGCGCCCTGCGAAAGGCCATCGACCACGACGGGAAAAGGCGTGTGCGCGTTCTCAGCCGTTCAGCGGTTAATGCCCTGGCCCGCGGGACCACGATTATCACGACGAACAACGTGGGGGATCTCATTTATGACTGAAGCGGGCCATGACCATTTTGCCCGTCCGGAAGGGACGGCACGGAGCGCCACCTCGAACGTGGCGCTCGCGTTCCTGGTCGGTTTTGTCCTGGCCCTGCTCCAGTTCAGCTATTTCTTTTTGCTTGAGGTCCACCTGACCAGCCGGGCCATTTCCTTTTTCGTGGCCATGTTTTTCTGGCTCGCGGGTTTTCTGATTGGTTTGAACCTGCGTCGGGAAAACCTCTTCGCCACGCTGTTGACCTTGGGGGTCGTCGCTTACTACACGGCCATGGCCCTGACGAGCCTTTTTCCCTTCAACCAGTATGTTCTGCCCGCGCTGGGCCTGTGCATCGCCCTTTCCGGCCTGGCGCCGGGCTATTTCTTTCCCTATGCCCGCAGCCGGTTTCGCTGGGTGGGCCACCTCTTTTTCCACGAGAACAACGGTTTTATCCTGGGCATTGTCCTGTCGCTGATTTGCGCCATGTTCAGCGGGAAATGGCTGCTCACCTGCGCTCCGGCCGCCGGTCTTGTCATGGTCCTGGGTATTCTGCAATACCAGCGGTGGCGGCCCCCCCGGAGGAGGCCGGATTCCCTTCCGCCCGAAGCTCCCCCCGGCGACGGCGAGACGGCATTTCCCCTGTTCTCCGCCGGTCTCCATTTCGGGATTCTCCAGGCCGCGTTGTTTTTCGTCGTGCAGGTGTACGTCACGGCGACCTACATGGGCTACTTCATTATCGTACTGGCCTGGATGCTTGGCGTGGTGATCAATATGAAAGTGGCCGTGCCGCGGTCCTACGCCAACGCCATGGCCCTCTCGGCCGGCGCCTACTACCTGATGCTCCTGGTGGCCGGCACGCTGACCCCCTACCGCCTGCTCATCCCCGTGTACTTCGTGCTGACCGTGTTGGCCGCGCAACCGGCCGGGGCGTTTTTTCGCCAGTGGTCCCGCACCATCAAGGCCCGTTCCCTGTTTCTTCATGAGAACAATGGATTCGTTTTGGGCCTGCTTTTGGGCATGCTCGGTTTCATCCAATGGGGTGTCCACTTTCTCTACCTTGCGCCTCTTTTTTCCTGTGCCCTGGCCCTTCTCGCCTGCGCCGCGCCCGCTTCCCGTATTCTCCTTTTTCTTCCCGTCACCACATTCATTTTTCTTGCCTTGGACAACACCTACGGCTTTGTCGTTATGCTGATCGTTTGTGCCGTCGGACTGGCGTCCTGTTTTACCCGGCTCCAGGCGCCGAGCCCCCCATGCCCCGCGCCGGAGGCCGTTCACGGTTCCCGGGGCGGCATCACAGCGCGCCTCCTGCTGGCCATAGCCGGCTGCAATCTGCTCCTGCTGCAATTCTTCATCACCCGCGAGTTTTCGAGTGTTCTCGCCGCCACCGAACTGACCGTCCTCATGGTGAGCACCGCGTATTTCGCGGGTTTCTCCGTGGGCTACGCCGTCTCCCGGTGGATTTCCGAGCCCCTGCTTCGTTTCGGCGCGTTGTGCATGTTCTTCCTTCACATGGCCATGCTCCTTTTCGCCAAGGTTTGCGCGGGTTACCTTATCGCCGCGGGCCACGGTCTGCCCGCGTTGGCGGCATTGTTGTTTCTCGCGGCCTTCGCCACGTCCTCCTTCTATTCGATTTTCCTGCCCCGTCTTGTGCAGGGCGGGGGGGGGCTTTCCGTGGTGTCCGGCTATACTTGGGATCTCCTGGGCGGCGTGGCGGGCGTGGCGATCATGTTTGTCGGCGCGAACCGGGCGCCCCAATTACTCTGGCCGGTCTATTTTCTGCTGATGCTGATTATGATGGTCGTTCTTCTCCGCGACACTCCGTGGTGGCCCGGCGTGTTGTTGGCGGGGTTGGCTTCGGTTGTTTTCCTTGCCGTGTACCAGGCTGAGTTTCAGCGCCTGGCCACGGAGGATTACTACCGCACGCGCGGCTACGATCACCCCCGGCTCCTTTTCTCCGGGAACTAGTTCTACCACGCCGTGGAAGTGATCGACTCCTTTCGCGACGGGGCGCAAACGCGGCCCGAAGCCCGCACTTCCTTCCTGAACGGGGTCCGGTACTTCCGGTATTTCTACGACGACCAGGGCACATTCGCCCGCGAAGCGGGGCTGAGCGAATTCACCTATTTCCTCGCGGCCCTGCCCGCCCAATACCTTTACCAGGAAAGGGGAAGGAAACTGCGGGTCCTGGTTCTGGGAGGCGGGTCGTTGCACACCCTTTCGCGTGTCCATCCCTATTCAAGAAAGACCACCCTCGTCGAGGTGGATGCCCTGGTCGTTGAATCGGCCAAGGCCTGCTGGTCCGAGATCAACCGGTACGACGAAATTGACAACTATGAGATCGTGGTGGACGATGCCAAGCATTACCTCAAAACCATCGATGAACAGTTCGACCTGATCATCAACGATATTTCGGCTCCCTACTATCTCGGCACGGCCCTGTGCCACGGCAGGGAGTTCTACGAACTTGTCAAGTCCCGGCTCAAACCGGAAGGCATCTTCGCGGAATCGACCCAGGGGCGGCCCAAGTCGAAGCTGTTCGACAGCCAGGGCATGAAGATTCTTCGGGGCGTGGCCGACGTGTTTCCCCATTACCGCGTGGTGGACGGTGCCAGGTCGCCGCGGTCGCCGCGGGGCTACGTTTACGCTTCCGAAGGTTTTGATTTCTCCACGTCCCGTCTTACGGATCTCATGAAAAAGGACGGCATGTACCCGGGCACGTCCACCTATTGGGAAGGCAGTTCGCACTACCGATTACACAAGGTGACGCCCTACTCGCTTGCCAACATGGAGACGTTGCTGACGGGCAACGTGTGGCGGCTCAAAGGCCGTCTTGGTCTTGGTGAAAGCCGCCGGAACGTTTGGCCCCTGAAAAAGGTGCTGCGCCGCGCCTTTAATCCCAAGGATCCGCTTCATTCGCGGCTTGCCCGCGCCGTGGCGGACCGGACGGCGGATCCGCGCACCATCAGTGGAGGTGTTGTCATGTTGGTTCTGAGTCTTACCGCAGGATGGTTTGGCGGCAAAATAAAAAAACGGCAGAGCTGAGCGCTTGTGGATGAACAGGCGGACCTCCCCTTAACCTGTTTCCTCGCCTTTCCCCGTGGGGCGCCTCGTTCCTGCCGCGATTGCCAGGCTACTACTTTCCCTTGGGCTTCTGGACCTTCATCTCCTTGGCGAGGGTAATGCCGTCGCGGAGGTTGGTGACGCGACAGATGGCATAGTCCGTCTCGACCCCGGTGACCACCAGCTTGCCCACGGTGCGCTGACGCCGTGCGATGACGCGCCCGCCGACCTCGATAGGTTTGCCTTCCTGAAGGACATCGAAGGTTTGGCCCTCGGCCACGCCGTGACGTGAACCAAGGTTGATGATCACCGCGCTTTCATCGGAAGCATCGGCGATAAGCCCCTTCAGTTCGTGGCCATTCTCCATTCGTTCGAGCAGTTGCGACACGATGGAATCGACCGTGGTCAACGGATTGGATTCGTCCACCACGGCGGAAAGCTGGGCCACGATGCCCGTGGTCTCCACGTCCACCAGGCGGAGGTACATCATGGGCTGCGCGCCCAATTGGGCGAACTCGAAGAAGGCCAGGGTGCCCGCGGAAAGTACCTGTCCCAGGCGGCGCTGGGTATCGGGGCTGGTCAGATCGGAGCTTCCCAGGTTCAACTCCTGCAAAAGCTGATCCAGCATGGTCCGTTCCACCACGCTCACCCGGTCATCAGCCTGTACCCGTGTCTCGATCTCCCGTTGCAGCACCACGTCCATGCCCGCGCGGCGGAAGAAAACCTGGCTTCCCCGTCCCGGCAGGAAGGCCATGATAATGGGCCGCGTACTCCAGTCGTCGGCTTTCGTGGCCTCGCCGGAGGCTTTCATTTTCGCGAAGCGTTCCGTCAGATCCCTGATCTGCGCCCGAATAAGTTCCTGCCGCTTGATATCGTTGGCTTCTTTGAGTTCCCTGGCGATCTGGCCCAGCATCATCGTGACATAGGGGTCATCCGGCCGTTTCATGGATGCCTTGTCCAGGACGGCCTTGGCACCTTCGAGGTTCCCCGATTCACGGTAGGCCGCCGCTTCGTTGCTGAGGGCCACCACGTTGTTGGGGTTCAGTTCCACCGCGGCCTCGTAGTTGGCCACGGCGTCCTCCGTGTCGCCTTCCATCTGGGCGAGACGGCCCCGGGTATTCCGCAGTTCAGACTTTTTCCAGTCCTCTCCCGCGCCATCATCCCCGGTCTTCAGCACCGCCGCCGCTTCCTCCACTTTGCCCGATCGTATCAAGGCTTCTCCCCGGATGGCCGTGGCCAGGCTGTCGTCCTTCGCCTTGGACGCCAGGTCGGCGGCCCTGGTGTAATCGCCCCGTTCCAGGGCGACCTTCGCCAGCCCCGTGGAAGATTCGATGGCACCAAAAGCTTCTTCCGCGTCGTCCAGCTTGCCTTCCGCCGTCAGCGCGAAAGCCTTCACCTCGGTGGCGGCTTTGGCGTCCTCCCCCGCCTCGATGGAGGTATCGGCCACGGCGATGGCCATGTCGCTTTTTCCTTTCAGCAGAAGGTTTTCGGCGACTTCCTTGAGAATACGCGCTTTGGACGAGCCTCCCCCACGGATGACGCGCTCGATGAGCTTGGTTTTGTCGGCATCCACGAAAAGCGTCAACGGAAGCTCTTCAATGGCGGCAATCCACGGTTCATTTTCAAAACTGCCGCTGTCGATGATGTAGTACTGGATGCCCAGTTCCTCGGCAAAGGCCCGGAGTGCATCCGCGTCGTCTTCAAAGCCCAGGGCGATGATCTCAATTTCCCGCTTGCCATAGCGGGCATCGAGCAGACCGAGCTTCATGGCAATGTCCCGTCCCGAGGCGGGGGAAAAGAAAAAGAGAACGACCAGGTCCCGGCCTTCTTCAATGATCTTGTCGAGGGAAACCGTATGACGATTGATGTCAATCGCCTTGATATTCGGAGCGGGCGTGTTCTTGGTGAGAGGCTTTGCCCACGTGACGGTAGACGTCAAGGCTATCGCCACACCGGCCACCAGACAAAAGAAACGTTGATGCTGCCTCATGGATAACTCTCCCTTTGTACCCGCGCGGCACCCGTTCCACCGAAAAGGCCGCGTCACTTTATGTCCTATTATACCATTCCCCCGGCTATTTCGCCGGACAATTCGAGACCTTTGCGGAATCCGAGGATTCCCTGGTGGCTACCGTCGAGAAGGGTCTTTTCGTAAATGGCACTATTGGACCGGCGGCTCCAGGACCACGGGCCGTGTCGCATTGAAAACAATCTCATCGCCCGGACTTCGCGGTTTTTCCGTCAGGGTCTTCTCAACCGACCTGCCCTTGGATGTGACTTCAAAGCTGATCCGGGTGGGCTTTTTGCCTGGCCACGCGAGGGGGTCTCCCGAAGCGTAGTTTTCCTTGCGCGTAAGTTCCTTACCTTCCTGATCACGCACAATGACCACCGCGTCGCTGACATCATCAAGAAAGCGTACCAGTCTTGGCGCGTTCTTGATCTCCTCCTCCGTGGGAGGTCGCGTCATGCTGTCCGCCAAGGCCATGTCGCCCGTCTCCGTCATGGGCGTGTTGATATCCTGGTAATCGTCCCACGCCAGGTAGGCTCCCTTCGTTCGGGCCTGGTAAATCGCGAGCCGCAAACCGCCGAAATAAGGTTCCGCGGGCATGGATGCGCCCTTTCCGGCCCGGGATGATGTGGGTGCGCCGCTCCCCTTGTCCCCCCCCAGCATCATTATCCCCGCAGCGATTACCAGCACCAGCACCGCCACGATGCCGCCCATGAGGGGGAGGGGCAAGCCTTTCTTCCTTCCCGCCGCACCGGTCACCACCGTGGCGTCACCACCAGGGGGGGAGGAGGGGGCTTCGGTCGGCGGCGCCCCACCGGCCACCGTGGCTTCTCCTTCCCGGGCGCCGGGCGGCGGTCCGGCCACCGTGGCATCGCCGGAGACAACGGTGGCGTCCGCCGCGGGAGGGGGAGAACCGGCCACGGTCGCATCCACGTCGCCCCCGATGACCGTGGCATCCCCGGACGCGGCCTGCCGGTCCTCCAGGATGGCGGGGTCCGGGTTGGGCTTGAGGCATTCCCGCAAAGCCGCCGCCATGGCGGCGGCGGAGTGAAAGCGGTCGTCGGGCCGCTTGCTGAGGGCCTTCATCACCACGCTGTCCAGGGGCCGGGGGATATTGAAGTTCAATTCGCTTGGGGCCACGGGGTCCGTTTTTATCACATGGTGCATGACCGTGCTGAGCTGTTCGCCCGTGAAAGGCTTTTCGCCCGTGATAAGTTCATAAAGAATATTGCCCACCGAGAACAGATCGGAGCGACCATCCACCCGTTGCCCCATGAATTGCTCGGGACTCATGTAGTGGGGCGTGCCGATGAGCGCGCCTTCCTGCGTGAGGTTGGAGTCCTGCACCCGGGCGATCCCAAAATCCGCCACCTTCACGGGGGCGTTTTTCGGCATCATGATATTGGCGGGCTTGATGTCGCGGTGGACCACCCCCGCCTGGTGGGCAACCTCCAGCGCGTCGCAGACGGAAGCGCCGATCTCGACGATTTCCTCCACGGAAAGGCGCCGCTTGCCCTCGATCAGATCCGCGAGATCCCCCCCCTCCAGGTATTCCATGGCGATGTAGGCCATGTCTCCTTCCTCGGCGGCATCATAGATGGTGATGATGTTGGGGTGGTTCAGTGCCCCGGCGGCATGGGCTTCACGCAGGAAGCGGGTCATCATTTCATCACCCATGCCCGTGGCTTCCATCACGTCGCGCCGGGCCGTCTTGATGGCTACCCGGCGGCCGATGTTGGGATCCTTGCCTTCATAGACCACGCCCATGGCGCCCTTGCCCAGTTCACGGATGATTTCATAACGTCCGAGCCGTTTCGGCATACTTTCTTCAACCACGATGGATTCCTTTTTTCAACACCATTAAGTATCGTAGGGGCATTGCAGCGATCCGCCCTTCGGATGGCGGTCGCTCCCGCCCCAACGGTAGCACATTGTGTCGAAGCGCACCCTGATATGGACCGACCTTTTCAACACCTTATTCCAAAGCCGATTTTATTGATTGATTGATTTCTATGGAGGTGGCTTGAACGGGAGCCTGAAGAAGGCGGACGAGGACGGTTGCTTCGACGACGTGTCACTCTGATA
>JAJRTN010000193.1 GCA_024278275.1 Candidatus Hydrogenedentota bacterium | reverse complement strand
TTCCATACATCCATCAACCGGCACACACACTATATATTGTGGCGCTATTGAATGCAAGTACATTATGTTGTGGTAACCGATTTGCGCTGCCGACGACGAAACACGTACCATGAGGCCTGAACGGTTACCATATCTTAATAAGTTTGCTGTCCAGCACAATCTGAACATGCACGTGCAGTTCTACAATGACCATAAGCAACTTGTCTCAAATCAGATTGCTAACATCGACCAGGAACTAGAAGGCACCTCGATTGATCCTAAGCGCAGGCGCGACCTTGAAATGGCGAAGTATATCTACATGAATTCCTACCATCACCATATGATGATCAGCTGTTTTCTTACGATGTATTCACATCTTGAGGAATGCCTTGGGGTCGCAAGCAGACTTTTCTCGGAGAAGAAACTTGTGAGCAAGAAGTCAGGTCTCGACCGTTTTAGGGAGTTTTTTGAAGCAGAGCTGAAAGTAAAGCTGACAGAGGGGCCTTATTGGTCCTTTATACTCGACTGCGAGAAAGCACGCAACGTTCTCCTTCACGCCGGTGGAAACATAGCCCTCGCACGCAATAGGAAGAAAACCGAGGACCTCGTCAAGAGAAACAAGGACTGTTTTTCAATCGAGGATTCTCGCATTGTCCCCAAAGAGCAGCTACTTGTGAAGTTTTCTAAAGCGATTTCAGATTTCGCCGAGTGGCTGACGGATAAAGTATCATCAGAGAGCAACAATCCTCAGGGATAACACCACTGAACCTAAGAACGGCAGTTTAGACAGTAGTATCCGTTTCAACCTATGGACAGTATGGACTTCATGGACGACACGGACACAAGGACAACTCACCCGTACATCATTTGGCCCGCTCATCCGCTGAGCCGAGCACGTCTGCACGTCTGTGCAGAACTGGCTGCCGGCCCTGCCACCGTGCCAGCAAGGCATTCCCTTTCTCACACCACTGGCTGCCCTTAGCCTTGTCATCATGGGCGAACTCTGCTATTCTGGAGACATCGTGGGAGCAATGGCCAACCGAGAGGGGCAAGTCAATGAGAACCATTCCTGTACTGATTGTGGGTGTATTGTGTCTGGCCGTATCTGCCGGTGGGGCGAGTGCGTTGAGCTATGAATTGACCGACCTGGGCACGCTGGGAGGCACCTCAGTTGCCCTTGACCTCAACAATCACGGGCAAGTGGTTGGTTATTCTGAAATGGGTGACGGAACGCTGCGGGCCTTCATCTGGGATGCCGTTAATGGGATGCAGGGAATTGGCGCACCGGGCGACCATTTCAGCGCACAAGGTATCAATGACGCGGGGCAGGTTGTGGGCGGAACTGCGGGGCAAGGATTTGTCTGGAGTGAAGCTGGCGGCATGCAATACCTCAACTGGGGAGAAGCCACCGCCATCAATGAGCAAGGACAGGTCGTTGGCATGCGCAGGGTGACGGAGAACGAATACCAAGCCTATGTTTGGCAGGAAGGCATGGGGCGCACGGATATTGATACATTGGGCGGCAACTCCTATGCCTATGATATCAACGAAAATGGGACCGTCGTAGGGACCGCATACACATCCGGAGGAGTCGCTCATGCCTACACTTGGGATCCTGTTTTGGGGTTGACCGATTTGCAGACGTTCGGGGGCGACTGGGCTGTGGGCCATGCGATCAACGACTCGGGGCAGGTTGCGGGAACCGCATACGGCTTCTTTGGTCTACACATTTCGAGCCTTGCGGTGGATTGGGATGAAATCAACGGAACCTACCTCCTTCCAACCATAGAGGCGGACAGTCAGGGTCTTGACATCAATCGGTACGGCGCTATTGTTGGCTCTTCCAATGAGGACAACGGGCCATGGCACGCCGCACTTTGGCACCCGGACTATGGACTTCTCGACCTCAATCAAATGTACACTGCCGAAGGTTGGAGTCTCATAAACGCCGAGGCTATCAACGACCGAGGCCAGATTGTGGGGTACGGCACAAAGGACGGCGTGGGCCGCGCCTACCTTCTGACGCTCATTCTCCCCGAGCCATCCGGCATGCTCCTGATGGGTATGGGCCTGGCCGGGTTGGGGTTACGCATCGGACGCAAGCGAACATAGGACAAACGGGGCAATATTAAGGGGCAAGACGCATGGCTCAAGCCACGGCACGACAGCAATACGAGGAAGCGCAACGTCTCTACAAAGAAGGTCAGCATGTTGCGGCCTTGAACATTCTGGATAATCTGCTGACGGCTTTCCCGGACGACAAATCCTTGGTAAACGCAAAGGCCACGGTCTCGCGGACGCTGGGCATCCCTAACTCGCACGTCACGCCACAAAACAAGCCCACGGGCCATGACGCAAAGAGCGATCTGCCCATTACTTCCGAATCCCCCCAAGAACAGTTTGACCGAGGCTGCAGGTACTATGCCGACGATGGGGGAGGGTGCAAAAGCCTACAAAAAGCCGCCGACTTGTTTCGCAAAGCCGCTGAGCGAGGGCATGGCAAGGCGCAATATAATCTAGGCGTATGTTACGACAAAGGTGAAGGGGTCAAGCAGGATCGTGAGCAAGCGGTCATCTGGTTTACAAAGGCGGCTGAGCAGGGCGACAAGGATGCGCAGCACAATCTTGGTGTGTGCTATGAGAATGGTGACGGTACTTCGCAGGACTATCAGCAAGCCGCGATCTGGTACCGAAAGGCGGCTGAGCAAGGGCATGCCTTGGCACAGTACAATCTTGGCGTATGCTACTACAATGGTCAAGGTGTGGAGGAAGATCAAGAACAGGCCGTCATCTGGTTTGGAAAAGCCGCTGTTCAGGGGGACGCAAAAGCACAGCATAATCTTGGCCTGTGTTACTACAACGGCAAAGGTGTTGAGCAAGACCGCTGGCAAGCTGCCATCTGGTTCCACAAAGCCGCATCACAGGGGTGTACCGGGGCGCAGAAGAGTTTGGACTTGTGCCGCGCCAATAACGAAGATGCTCCGCAAGCCGTTGTCTGGTTTCGGAGGTTCGTTTCCAATCCGATAGTCACTACTTGGCGGACATTGTGTGAGTCGACCGGACAGGTTGCTGCACCGCGAATATCCCAAAGGACAGCCAGTAATGCTTACGGATCGTCAGCCAGACAGGAGACGGTGTCCGAACACTCTCCCGAAGTGGCCCCTGACCTCGTGGGCATTAGAGGGTGGTTGGTTTTTCCCGCCATTTGGCTAGTCTTGGGTTCGATTAGCGAGTTCGTCTGGTTGATTATAGGTCTGATGCTGTATTCGCAAGTTGCAGCCGCAGGATACGGCGGGCTGTATGCCTTAGAGTTTCTTGTGGGCGTCGGACTTTTGACGTTTCGGATCTACGCTGGGAAACGGTTCTTCGAGAAGAAACGCGCCGCGCCTTCGATCATCATCGCTCTACTGAGCGCAGGTGTGGTGTGCTCTTTTCTATTGCTCGTGCTCAACCTAGGTTTGGGGGCGGAGGGGCTTGCACTGGAGAATGGCAAATGGCTTCTTAAGACAGTTGTCAGTGCCGCCATCTGGATTCCCTATTTCAGGGTGTCGCAGCGAGTTCGGGCGACATTCGTCAACTAATCCGATGTGCCATACGCCACGGAACGAGGACATCCATATAAGAGAGGTACAGGTACCTGATCTCGACCCCGCCCCCTTTTCGGGGGGATGGGAGGCGGGGGGGCACTCGGGGAATACGGATGTCGCAAAGGTAATCTGCAACTACACAAGCCATGGAGGGAAGCTCTACGAGTGCCGCCCACGGCATTTTCTCGCCCCCTGTGCTGGACCAGTTGGGGGATGATCCCAGCTTGCTCCCGGTCTGTCACACGCCCCTGCCGGTTCCGTCACACCCCGTCCCAGCCACCTCCCGGGGTCGCTTCGGCAAGCAGCACGGGAAGAACGGACTTACACCGGGAATACCGCCAGACGGACGGCTGCGGACTTACGGTGGACTTAACTCTCCCGCTCATGCAGAAAGCCCAAGGGCCGTCATTTCGGAAACCCTTGGGCTATAAGGACTTGAATGGTCGGGGCGACTGGAGTTGAACCAGCGATCTCTTGACCCCCAGTCAAGCGCCTTAACCGGGCTAGGCCACGCCCCGACCGATGGGTTTATCTTAGCAAAGAGGGTGGGGGATGCGCAAGGTTGTCCGGGGGGTTCTCAGGAGGGAGGCGGGTTTTCGTCGAGAAGGTCGAGCATGGCCCGGATTTCTTCCTGGATTTCTTCGGCGAGGTCGATCATTTCCTGGCGGGTTTCGGGGCGGCCCTGGCCGTGCAGTTCGCGGGCAAGGCGAATGCGGGCGCCTTCCATGGTCATCTTTTCGTGACGGCGCAGGTACTTGATGCGCCGGGCGATGTCGATGTCGGCCATGGTGTAGTAGCGGCGGCCCGTGGGGCTGCGGCCGGGCTTGAGCTGGGGGAAGCGTGCTTCCCATTGCCGGAGCAGGTGGGGGGCCACGTCGATCATCTTGCTCACTTCACTGATGGAGTAGCGGCGGTTGGGGTTGGGGTTTGTGCTCATGATTCGGGTTATTGCAGCGGGGTGTCGTCTTGGGTCCACACGGTCAGGTTGGTCAGGTCACGCTTGCGCCTGGGCAGGAAGCAGGCGGCGCCGAAGCCCACTGCGAACATGATGACGTTCCCCAGGAGGCCCACGTAGTATTCGTCGAGGGGCGGCCAGTCCACGGTGATCAAGCCGATCTTCTTCATGACCATGAAGCCGGAGAAGGCCAGGGTGGTCACAATGCCCCAGAAGATGGCGCGGCCATCGCCCCAGGGCACGAAGAAGCCGAGTATGAACAACCCGAGCAGGCCGCCGCCGGTGAGGGCGCCGATGACGGTGCCGGTGTGTTGGAGCGTCTTGCCGCTGTATTGGGCGAAGCCCATGGCGATGAGGACCATGAGCACGGCGGCCACGATGGCGATAACCCGCGCGGCGCGGAGGTAATGCTGGTCGCTTCGTCCTTTGACCAGGTGCCGCCGGTAAATATCGACCACGGAGACGGTGGATATGGCGTTGATGCTCGAATCGAGGGAAGACATGGCCGCGGCCAGTACGGCCGCCACCACCAGTCCGGCGATGCCCTGGGGCAGGTAGCCGAAGGCGAAATAGGGCAGGATTTCCTCGGCCTTGGCCCCGCCCGCGCCGGTGAGAATGGCGGCGGCCCGGTCCGTGGGGAAAACCTGGAAGAAAACGTAAAGGGCCGTGCCCAGGAACATGAAGTAGGTCCAGATGGGGATGCTCGACCAGCAGCAGATCCACATGGCCTTGCGGGCCTCTCGGGCGCTTTTCGAGGCGCAGTAGCGCTGGACCACGTTCTGGTTGCTGCTGTATTCCGTGAGCCAGTTGGTCAGTCCGATGATCAACATCATGGTGGCCGTCTTATGGGTGAGGGAAAGGTTCCAGGAGGGCGGCTTGAAACTGCCATCCCGGAGCATCTCGGCGAACTGGAACTTGCCGTCCCGCAGGGCGACATCGAAGATCTGCCCCAGGCCGCCCGGCAATTCCAGCACAATGACCACCAGGCAAATCACGCCGCCGATCACCAGCACGATGGTCTGCACCACGTCGGTCCAGATCACCGCCTCGATGCCGCCCGCGATGGTGTAGAAGGAGACGAAGATACCGGCCACCAGGATACTCGCCATGAGCCAGCCGTTGCCCAAGTCGTGACCCGCGACCACCTGGAGAAACTCGCGGACCAGCAGCGACAGGAGGTAAAGGATCATGCCGATTCGGAAGGTCTGACCCAGCACGAAGGCCAGGGCCGCGTAGACCCGCGTTCCCGGCCCGAAACGGCCTTCCAGGTATTCATAGGCCGAGGTCAGCCCGCCTCGGCGAAAGAAGGGCAGAAAGAAAATCGCCGCCGCCAGCACGCCCAGGGGCAAGGTGAAAGCCGGCAGGAGCCGCAGCCAGGCCGTTTTGTAGGCGTCGCCGGGATAGGCCAAGAACGACACGGAACTGATCGACGTGCCCACCATGGACAGGCCGATAACCCAGCCCGGGAAGCTGCGGTTGCCGAGGAAGTATTCTTCCGTGCTCTTGTTGCGCTTGGAAAAGTAGAAACCGGCGAAGGTAATACCCCCGAAATAAAGGATGATAACGACGAAGTCGATCCAATGGTCTGCCATGGGTGCGTGCTTCTCCTTCCCGATCCAAGTGCCGCAACCCTAGCAATTCCCGCTTCCGTGGTCAAGCCCCGGTACGCCGTGGGTTCGTGGCGCCGTGCGGCGAGACCCGGACCAAGGGGACGGTGTGGACAAGGTGGACTTAGTTGACGTAGTGGGCATGGTGGACCGAAATGCCGGTCCACGAAGTCCACTGGGTCCACTCTGTCCACCTTCCGGTATCCCGGGGGACGGTGCATGGTTCCCCCCGTTTTGGCCCTGCTATACTCACCCCATCACCCAAGGGAACTGACGGGAGGATATGATGGCCCATTTCAAGCTCGGATTCATTGGCGCGGGATTTATCGCCCGTTTTCAGGCGCAGGCGCTCACCATGGTGCGCGGCGCCGACCTGGCCGGGGTGTGCGCCCCCCGGGGAGCCGAGGAACTGTCGGCCCTGTCAAGGGAGCTGGGCATTGGCGAATGCACCGTTTATCCCGACATTGCCTCGCTCTGCCATGCCGTCGATGCCGTGCTCATCTTCGCGCCCAACTTCGCCCGCGTGGAGATCATGCAGGCCATCGCCAACGCGGTGGCCGCGGGAGCGCCGCTCAAAGGCATCGTCTGCGAGAAACCCCTCGGGCGCACCGTCGCCGAGGCGAAGCAGCTTCTGGAACTTGCCGCCTCGACAGGATTGCCCACGGCCTACTTTGAAAACCAGCTTCATATGAAGGGCATGAACGCCCAGAAACGACAGCTTGCGCCCCAGGAGAAGGCCATGGGCCCCCTGACCCTCGCCCGAAGCGCCGAGGAACACGCAGGTCCCCACGAAGGCTGGTTCTGGGATCCCACGCGCCAGGGCGGCGGCGTGCTGTCCGACATGGGATGCCACAGTATCGCCATCGGCTGGTACGTGCTCACCCCCTCCGGCAAGCCCGTGGACTTTCTCGAACCCGTCGCTGTCACCGCCGACATGGCTCTCCTCAAGTGGGGACAGCCGGCCTACCGGAAGCGCCTGCTCGACACCATGGGCGTCGATTACGCCAAAACGCCCGCCGAGGACTTCGCCACCGGGATGGTCACCTTCCGCAACCCCGAAACGGGCCAGATTGTGAAAGCCCAGTTCACCAACTCATGGATGTTCGACAAACAGGGGCTTCGGCTCTACATGGACGGCCTTGGGCCGGGCTATGCCTTTGAACTGAATACCCTGCAAACCCCCTTGCAGGTATTCATCGGCGATGAAGCCGCCGAGGCGGCCGCCGACGTGGAAAGCGCCCTGGAGAAATCCACGGCCAGCCGGGGCCTTCTCGTGGTCGAACCCAACGAGGCCGACCTCTATGGTTACGTGGACGAACTGGAGGACGCCGTTCGGTGTTTCACCGAAGGACGGGACGGCAAACTCAGCTTTGCCTACGGCTACCAGGTGACCCGTCTGTGTCAGGCCGCGTATCTGTCGGCGGAGCGGGGCCGTGTGGTCGATCTCACCAATCCGGCCGCCAACGCGGAACTGGACGGCTATGTATCCCTCATCGCGCAAGGGCGTGGGGGAGAGGTGCTTCACGTGCCGGGGTGATGGGACCTATGAGACGTATGGGACCTATGCATTGCGTGGAGGCATTAGTCCCATTAGTCCCACTGGTCCCATAGGTCCCATTTGCCTATTGCGACTGTGTCTTCTCTTTGGTCCCCTCGACCGGCCTTTCGGCAAGGGCCTTCTCGATAGCCTCCAAGACTTCCGGTGCGTCCGGCTTCACCTTCGGGTGAAACCGGGCAATGACCTTGCCTTCCCGGTTCACCAGGAACTTCGCGAAGTTCCATTCAATGTCGCCGCCGAACTTCCCGTTGCTTTTCCTGGAGGTGAGCCACTGGTAGAGCGGCGCCTGATCTTTACCGGCCACGGAGATCTTCGCGAACAGGTCGAATTCCACCCCGTAGTTCACCCGGCAGAAGCTTTTGATTTCCTCGTTTGTACCCGGCTCCTGCCCCTTGAAGTTATTGGCGGGGAAGCCCAGGATCGCCAGCCCTTGCTCCCGGTACTTCTTGTCCAGGGCCACAAGTTGTGCATACTGTGGCGTCAGACCGCACTTCGAGGCCACGTTTACGATCATCACCACCTTGCCCTGGTACCTGGAGAGGGGCACGTCCTTGCCACCCATGTCCTTCACCGTAAAGTCCAACGGCGATTGAGGATTCGGCTTTTTACCATCGGAGCCTTCATCCGCAAGGGCATTTCCCACGGCCAGGGCGACCGCAAGGCCAATGACGAACATCAAATACAACGTGTTCATGAAAGGTTCTCCGGCGAGGGGGTTGGTGTTATTGCCCTCACGCTCTAAACGTCGCACGGACCGGTTGCATTCCCGGGAGCGTAAAGGCCGAATCCGGTATAATACGCCCCATGTCCGCGTCACCCCCAGAACCCCTTGACCTGCCCGGCCATGACAGTGTGCCCATCCGTGTTTGGGACCATGGCGGCGACGGCCCGCCCCTGTTGCTGTCTCATTGCACTGGCGGCGTGGCACGGCTGTGGGATCCCGTGATCCGGGCCTTGGGCGCGGGGTACCGGTGCATCGCCATCGACTCCCGCGGGCACGGCGATTCCGGTTCCCCCCGAGACCGCCAGGCCTACGTTTGGGAACACTCCGCGCGGGACGTGCTGTGCGTGGCGGACGCGCTGGGGCTGGCGGAATCCATCACCGCCATCGGTCACAGCGCGGGGGGCGCCCATGTGCTGCGGGCCGCCCAACGGGCCCCCGGGCGATTCGCCCGCCTTGCCCTCATCGATGCCATCGTCGTGCCGCCCGGTTTTTTTACCGGGGAGAACCCGCTGGCCGCCCGCGCCCGGAAGCGGCGCGCCTCTTTTCCCGGCCGTGCCGCCGCCCGCCGCCGTTTCGCCTCGAAACCGCCCATGGAGACCTGGGACGCCGCCGCGCTGGATGCCTATGTGCGCCACGGCATTGGAGTGAGCGAGGACGGTGTCTTCCGCCTTAAGTGCCGGCCCGAGGTGGAGGCCTGGTGTTACGAACTGGCCGGCATGCCCGAGGCCTTCGCGTCGCTGCCATCCCTGCAATGCCCCGTGCTCCTCGTCACGGGCGAGCACAGCGAGGTGCGGAAACTGGTGGCGTTGCAGGCCGGACGCCTTCCCCACGCCCGAGTCGAGGTGCTTCCCGGAGTGGGTCATTTCGTGCCCCAGGAAGCCCCGGAAGCCTTGGCCGAGGTTCTCCGCGCCTGGCTTGCGGAGGCCTGATCAGCGCGAGGCGCTTGCCCGGCGGAAAAGACTGTCGGCCACGTTGCGCAGGTATTGCTCGTCCGTGAGTCCCCGGGTGGCCTCCTCCGGGAAATCCGCGTGGCCCCTGAAGTGGGCCGCCATTTCGGCATAGAGGGCGACACGGGCCTTGGCCTCCAGTTGCTCCCTGCGCAGGAGGGCCTGGATCAGCAGGGCGGTTTCGTCCGGCCTTACCCGCTGACGGAGCCGGGCTTCGAGGTGGGGGTATTGGCGGAAGGAATTGTATTTCCCCGCGACGACCTGCTCGAGATCCGGCTCTTCCACGGGAGGCGTGCGCACAACCACCGTATTGGCCGCCAGGTCGCCAAGGCGCTGATTCTTGCGGTTGAGCAGCATGGCGATGACGCCGATTCCATAGCCCGCGGGCAACAGGTCCACCGGGCGGAGCAGGTTGCGGATGACGATCTGGCCGAATTGAAGACGCAGCCCCTGCACATCCATCACGCGGAGCCGGAACAAACGCTTGCCCGGGGTCTGGCCCCGCCAGAACCACTCGAAGACCATGTTGTAGCCGGTGGCCAGCAGGAAGTAAACCAGCATCTGAATGGCCGTGCCCACCGAGGGCAGGGCGGTGACGAACCATCCCAGCAATCCCGACACGAGGGAAATGGCGGTGAGGAAGACGAGGGTGTCCACCATCCACGCCGCGCAGCGCGAAGGCACACCGGCCAGGGGAGTCGAAAACGTGATTCCCTCCGGGGTGTGAATCTCCAGTTGGTTGGCCAGCATTCCCGCCGTCATGGGGCCTCCTTCGCGCGACGGTCTTCATCATGCAAACCCGACCGGTACAGAAACAGGAACAACAGCACCAATTCAGTCATCCCAAAGGCGATTTTCAGCGCATAGGGCACGTAAGGCTCGTGGTATTGCGACAGGAAGGCTTCCACCAATCCGGCCCAGACGAGAAGAAGGGCCACCCCCGCGATGAGGGTCACCAGGTCCGGGCCGACACGGCGCAACCGTGTCCGCAGGGTGGCGGAATCGCCATGGCCGATTATGGCCCCGCCCAGGACAAGTCCCGCCTGGCCGGCCAGGATAATGGACGGTATCTCCACCGCACCGTGGGGCAGAAGCCATCCGAAGAGGAAGGCCGATTCTCCGGCGAGGATGTAGTCGATCATCACGGCCCCCAGGATGAGACCGTTCTGGAACAACAGGAACAGCGAACCCAGCCCCCATGCCAGGCCCGCCGCCATGGTCAGGATGCTTACCCGCGTGTTGTTGATCATCAGCATCGCCGAGAACCGGGCGCGTGCGCCCGCAAGCGGGTCTTCGTCCGTGCTTTCTTCCCGCGCCACCCGCTCCGAGGGATCGCTGTAGAGATGGCCGAATTGGGCCGGAATCAGGAAGGGTTTCAAGTCGGGACGGGCAAACAGGATCAGCGCGGCGAAAAGGGCACCCAGCATCATGGCGCTCAGCGATACGTGGAACGCGCGCCGGTGGCGCCGGAAGGTTTGGGGAAAAGTGCATCGGAACCAATGGAGCGGCCGGAGGCGATGAGGACGTCCCCGGACCTCGTGGATCTCGCCATAGGCCCGTCCCACCAGGTTTTCAAGGCGTTGGCGCAACGCGGGTTCGGCCGCGAAGGTGCTTACCTTGGCCAGGTCCGACGCGCAGCATTGATACAGGTAGTGCAAGCGCCTGACGCCCGGCAGGTCCAGGGATGCGCCCGCGTCCACCTCCAACCGGGTAAGAAGTTGATCCAACTCCTCCCAGTAAGGACGTTCCTCGGCCACGAATCTGTCCAGGTCAATCAGCACGGGCCGCATCCTCCAATCATGACCGTTGCGCCACCCACGTTACAGCGCCTGCCTTTGCTTTACGCTCATGTATTGACGCACCATGTCCGGGCAGAGCGCCGCGTTCTCCAGAAGGGTCAGGGTCACGCCGCGATGATGAAGGGACCGCTGAACCCCACGCAACTGCTGCCATTGCATGTGGCCCGCCAGCCGTGCGTAAACGTCGTCCACCGTTACCACGCCATCGTCGGAGAAGAGGGGGCGTACCAGGGGCGGCGTGATCATGTTGGCCAGGATCAGGTGGTGACGGTTGATGAGTTCCAGGTTTTTCGCGAAACTTTCCGCCAGCACCGGGTCGTCCAGGTTCGTCAGAAAGAACAGTAGGGCGCGGCGGCGCAGGCGGGTGCGGAGGAAGGCGCACACTTCATCGAAATCGGGATTCACGAGACGGGGTTGCAGCGCGTAGAGGGTGTCGCGACACGTGTTGAAGTGCTCCCGGCCGGTTTTGGCCCGGACGAAACGGTGGACCTGGTCGCTGAAGGTTACCAGTCCGAAAAGGTCGCCCTGTTTTTCCGCCACCAGTCCCATGACCAGGGCCGCTGTAATAAATCGTTCCAGTTGCGAGGTGCGTTCTTCCTGATCGCCCGGCGCGAAGGTCTGCCGGGCGCTCAGGCGCGACGCGTCGATAATGACGTAGATCTCCTGGGTCCGTTCCACCTGGTACATCTTGGTGATGGGGCGCCCCCGCCGTGCCGTGGCTTTCCAATGAATATCCTCGTACCCGTCACCGGGAATGTATTCGCGCAGTTGTTCGAAATCGCGCCCCTTTCCAATCTGCCGCCGGGCATGGCTGCCCACCGGCCCCCGACGGAGGAAAAGGCTTGCCAGGTTGCCCCGTTCCCGGAGGAGGTTCGGGTAGACCCGCACCTCGCAGGCCACCGGCTGCTCGCGACGATGCCGCCACAAGCCGAGGGGAGAAAGGCATTCGAGATAGACCTGGTCCAGGGCGTACCGGCCCCGTTCGCGCGGCGTGCAGGGCCACGAAAGAACCCCCTGGCCGGCATGGACCGGGATATGTGCCGTCATAACGTCATCCTTGCCCCGGAGCGGCGCGGGAAGGTCCAGCCCGACCCGCACCACGGCGTCCCCGCCTCCCGTGTGATCCAAGGCGACCTCCAGGTCGGATTCCCGGTCCTTGGTCATGCGGACCCGCTCGGGCAGGGCGGCCCGGATGTTCTGAATACGCCGCCTTCCACGGACGGCATCCACCGCGACGGCGACACACAGCAGCGCCGTCACCGGGAGGATCACCGGCAGCATGTTGGGCAGGGCGGCGATCAACAGGGCACACGGCAAGCCCGCCAGGCCCGTCCAGAGAATCAGTCTGTTGGTGGGCGCCATCATCGCGGCACCGTTACATCCTGCAGGATTTGTTGCACCACTTCGGCGCAGGTCATTCCCTCGATCTCGAACTCGGGCCGCAGAATAAGCCGGTGTTCAAGCACCGGCAAGGCCAGGGCCTTCACGTCATCGGGCGTCACGAAGTCCCGCATTTGCAGCGCGGCGTGCGCCCGCGCGGCCAGCAGCAGGGCCTGGGTCGCGCGCGGGCCGGCCCCCACGAGGATGCTGCCGTGGTTCCGCGTGCGCCGGACGATACTCACGATGTAGGCGACCAGTTCCTCGCGTATGGCCACGGCCCGAAGGCCCTCCCGGACCCGCGTCAATTCATTGGGGCCCAGCACCGGTCGAACCTTCCCCCCGGCGAGAACCAATTCCGGCGATTCGGTCGAAAGCGACCGCTGCGCCAGGATCAGTTCCTCCTCCTTCGACGGACAGTCCATGGTGATCTTCAGGAGGAACCGGTCTTTCTGGGCTTCCGGCAGCGGATAGGTGCCCTCGTATTCGATGGGGTTCTGCGTGGCGAAGACCGTGAAGTCGGGCGAAAGCGGATGGGTCTCCCGGTCGATGGTGACCTGGCGTTCCTGCATCGCCTGGAGCAGGGCCGACTGTGTTTTCGCCGGGGCGCGGTTGATTTCGTCAGCCAGCATGAAGCTCGTGAACACCGGCCCCTTCACCAGGTTGAAAGCGCTGTCACGCATGTTGAACACGTTCGTCCCGATGAGGTCGGCGGGCATGAGATCGGGCGTGAACTGGATGCGGTTGAACTCGACCCCCAGCACGCGGGAGAGAGTGCGCACGAGCAGGGTCTTCGCCACGCCCGGCACGCCTTCAACCAGGGCATGGCTTCCCGTGAAAATCGTAACCAGGGCCTTGTCCACCACGTCGGCCTGCCCGATGATCACCTTGCCGATTTCCTCGCGTGCCCGCGTGAGGGTGTCCTGTATGCGCAAGACTTCGTCCGCCACGGCGGTGTGTTCCTGATTCATGGGGTTTGTCTAGTCCTTTCCTGTTCCACCATTGCGCCGCGCCTCCCGAAGGAGGGCGCGGATC
>JAJRTN010000192.1 GCA_024278275.1 Candidatus Hydrogenedentota bacterium | reverse complement strand
TACGGCCTCTGTGGAGGAATACGACCCGCAGAGCAACACGTGGCGAAGCATGGCAAGCCTGCCAGCGCCAAGAAGGATGGGCAGCGCGCAGTCGGTTGCCAACACGATCTATTACTTTGGAGGGGGCGACGTTGAAGCCGATGGCACGGAAACCAGTTCTGTCGCGGTCTATGCATTTTCAACCCAATGAGGTAGCTTTGGTGAAGGTGTATTCTGCGGCATACTTGGTCACGGAGGTTACCCCGAGCAGTGGAATCGTAACCATTCATGCCCAACCGAGATCGTCATTGCGAGAATCGAGCGAAGTGACGTGGCAATCCAGGTACTTGTAGAACAGGAGAATGCCGCATTCGCAATAACGACAAGAGGATAGGTTTCGACTATTCCAGGAGGTATCCTGCTTGTCTGCCGTAAATGCGGTATCCTGCCCCGTTCTGAAAAAGGCTGGAAGCCTCTTCCGCGTGTGAATGCGCCTTGTCTGCTACGTCGTTGGAGGATAACCATGTTGAGCAGGACATTGCGGTTGTTGTTCGTTGGTGTTTCCGTGGTTATTCTTGGAACGCCGTATGGTGGGGCGCAGCGTTTCGACCGTGGTACGGTCGGGGATATGGGTTCGCGGCCCATATCCCTGGCCGTTGGAGATGTTACGGGGAATGGCGCACCGGACTTGGTGACCGTGAATGTGGGCGAGTATTCGGTGCCGGACCGGGGATTCATTGGGCGGGGGATATCCGTTTTCGAAAATGACGGATTGGGTGTTTTTTCGGAGTACCTGGCCATGGAACTCGCTGATACCCCGGAGGCCGTGGCGGTTGCCGATGTCAACGGTGATATGTGGCTGGACATGCTCGTGGTCACGGCGGAGCGGGGGATCACCGTGTTCCTGAACAATGGCTCGGAATTTGTGCGGGGCGAAGCCCATTCCGTGGGCGCGATTCCCGTCAAGATCGTCGTGGCGGATTTCAACGGAGATGCGTTGCCGGATATGGTCACGGCAAATAATGGCAGTGACGATGTTTCGGTGCTCATGGGCAATGGCGACGGGAGCTTTGCCACGGCGCAAAACCATGCCGTGGGTTCGGCTCCGGGTGATCTCTGTGTGGCCGACCTCGATGGTGATGGCCACTTGGATATCACCGTGGCGAACAATCTGGGAAACACAGTTTCTCTTCTCTTTGGGGATGAAGATGGCCGCTTTTCAAGGCGGGACGAAATCGAGGTTGGCGAAGTGCCCTGGTCAATTGTTACGGGGTTCTTTGACGATGATCCCAACCTCGATTTGGCGGTCGGCAGTTTCCTGGGAGAAAGCGTTCTTATCTTGCGCGGACACGGCGATGGCACCTTTGAGGTGGTCGATCGTCTGTCTCCGGGTCGGCCAGTCATCGCCATGATTGCCTCGGATATTACCGGTGATGGCGTGGATGAATTACTCCTGACAACGAATGACAACACCTTCCAGATATATGAAATAATCTTGGAGGAATTTACCCTTTCTGAGACGCATGGTACGGGCGTTACGCCTATCGCCCTTGTCATGCACGACCTGAACGACGACGGTCTGGAAGACGCTGTTGTCACCGCATACAACGACAACTCTGTTATCCTCTTCTGGCAAATGGCAGAAGGCGAAGGTGAAGGTGAGGGTGAGGGTGAGGGTGAGGGCGAGGGCGAGGGCGAGGGCGAAGGCGAAGGCGAAGGCGAAGGCGAAGGCGAAGGCGAAGGCGAAGGTGAAGGTGAAGGTGAGTCCCTGGCCATGGGGTGCTTCGGTGGAACAATGTCTAACACGTTTACCGAGGGGAACCCACAAGGGGACGTGTTACTGATCGCCTTAGTTGGCGTCCTGCTTTTTTCCGCGAATAGTTGTGGGCGCCGCGGTCGGTTGGCCGGCATGCACTCCAGATGATGTTCGCTTATGCCAGGTTCACAACGGCAAAGCAATGGTTTTCCTGCGCATATGATGAGATCCTGATGGATCTGCCCCGTGGTTTTCGCCGGATGGGAAGACATGATATATTGCCCCACATGGCGTGTGTAGGCCGTGGTATCGTGTTTTGGGTTTCCAGGGAGGTGCGGGCAATATGCGAAGGTGGTTATTGGTTGTGCTGGTGGCGGGTTCTTGCATGGCCCGCGGTTTCACGGCGGGGCTGCCCGATCCACACGCGCCGGTTCCGAAGGCGGTGCCGGGGACGGTGTGGGGACCTTACGTCTTGTATGAGACTCCCTCGACGGCGACGGTTTACTGGGAATCGTCCGAGCCGGTGTCGGCACGGGTTGTCTATGGTGTTGCCGATGAAACCGCCAGGCAGACAGCCTTGCTGCCGCCCACCCGGAACCATGCCGTGGTGCTGACGGGGCTGGAACCCAAGACCGTTTACGAGTATACCGTGCGGACGGTGGCGGGTGGGAAGGAGCGAGCGAGCGAGTCTTTCTCTTTTGATACCACGTTCAATTACACCTTGCCCGCGGTCCCGGCCGTGGCGGACGTATTTGGTCCGGGTCCCGAGGCCCGTATCTGCGCGGAAGCGGCCGATGACATCATCGATGTTGCGGGGATCACCCACGGTTATTGCGTGGTGTATGGTTGTGGGACGGGCCGCCTGGCCCTGGCGCTGGCGCGGCGGACGCAGCTTCACGTGGTGGGCGTGGATACGGACGCCTCGGCCATTGCGGAAGGACGTCGTCTACTGCGCGCGGCCGGGGCCTATGGCGAAAGAATCACCCTTCGCCATGCCGATGACCTGAGTAACACGGGACTGACACCGTACTTCGCGAATCTCGTGGTGAGTGAGCGTCTTCTCACGGATGGAATGGATGCGGTGTATGCCACGGGGGCCACACGGTTGCTGCATCCCCAGGGGAAACTGGTTTTCGGTCATCCCGATGCCGGGAAGGCGCCCTTCACGGAGACTGAATTGGCGAAAGTTGTTCATGGCACCATGATGCGGCGGAATGGCGGCCTTTGGGCCGTGGTGGAGGGGGTTCCTTTTCCGGGGGCGGGCTCGTGGACGCACCAGTATGGCGACCCCTCGAATTGTGCCAACAGCGGTGATACCCTGTCCGGCGCGGGGGCGACCTCGGAGATGACGGTACAGTGGTTGGGCAAGCCCGGTGGCGATTTTGGCGTGGACCGTAATCCGCGTATGCCCGCGCCGCTTTATGGCAACGGCAGGCTCTTTCACCAGGGGCTCAACCGTCTCATTGCCCTGGATGCGTATAATGGCGCCATGGTGTGGCTTGCGGAGGTGCCGGGATTGCGGCGGGTAAATCTGCCCCGCGATGCAAGTAACTGGTGTGCCGACGACGATTATCTTTACATGGCCGTGCTGGACCGCTGTTGGCAGGTGGACGCCGCGACGGGGAAGGTGGTGCGTACCTACGCCCTGCCGGACCAACGTGCGGATTCGCCCAGGGAATGGAGCTATGTGGCGCGCGCGGGGGATTTGCTCTATGGAAGCAGTACCATCGAGGGGTCCAGTTACCGGGAGTATTTCGGTAAATTCGCCTGGTACGATGGCACCGAAGGGGAAGGCACCTACAAAGTATGCAGCGACGCGCTTTATGCCTACGCGCCATCTTCCGGGGAAGTGGTCTGGCAATACGCCGGCGGTCCCATTATCAACACGACCATCTGTATCGGCGACGGGCAGGTGCTCTTCGTTGAGAGTCGTCATCCCAGTTTGAAAGACCGGAAAACGGATCGCATCAAGGCGCCGGAAATATGGCTCGACCAATACCTGGTTGCCCTAGACGCGGTTACGGGGGAGAAAAAGTGGGAGACTCCCATTGATACACCCGATGGCATCGTGGTGTTTTTCGCCCTCTATTCAAAGGGCCGTTATCTCCTGGAGTCCTCTCTCGACGGGCAATACCACATCAATGGGTATGACACGAAGGAGGGCGCTCATGTTTGGAGCGCGGGTCATCCCTGGATGGGAAACAACCACAGCGGACACATGATGCATCCCGTTGTCGTGGGAGATCACATTTACCTGGAGCCCAACGGCTACGACGTGGCGACGGGCAAGCTGGTGACGTCCAGGATGGGGCGGCGTGAAGGTTGCGCCACCTACGTGGGCACGCAAAACGCGCTCATTTACCGCGGCGAGAACCGGCGCGTTGCCATGTGGGACGTGGCCACCGCCGAGGTAAGCTCCTGGGCGAGTCTGCGGTCCAGTTGCTGGCTGAGCGTCATTCCCTCCGGCGGGATGATTCTCGCGCCCGAGGGTGGCGCGGGTTGCAGTTGCGGTGGCTGGATCGAGACTTCCTTGGGTTTCGTACCCGAGCGTTTCCTGCTGGGTTCCGCCCGGTCGACTGGAGAATAGTTATGCGGTTCATTGTGCTTGCTTTATCCTTTATCACGGTCGGATTCGGATCCTGTGCGGAAGATTGGCCCACTTTTCAGCATGACAACCGCCGCAGTGGTGTCACCGCGGAAAACCTGGCGGTGCCCCTGGAGGAAACCTGGCATTACATTCACGAAGCCCCTCCGCGGCCGGCGTGGGAGGGGCCCGCAAAGTGGGACGCCTATTCCGGTCGCAAGGATTTGAAATCCATGCGCAATTTCGACCCGGTTTTTCACGTCACCGCGGCCTCGGGAAAAGTTTTCTTCGGATCTTCCGTGACGGATGCCGTCCATTGCCTGGACGCGGCCACGGGCAAGGAGCGGTGGTCTTACTACACGGACGGCCCCGTGCGCTTTGCCCCGACTTTTTACAACGGCCGGGTTTATTTTGGTTCCGATGACGGCTACGCCTATTGTGTCGATGCGGAGACCGGCACGCTGGTGTGGAAGTACGCACCGGCGGGCAGGGAACGCAGTGTCCCGGTGAACGGCAAGCTCATTTCCCTCTCCCCCGTGCGGACGGGGGTGCTCATTGACGGCGGAACCGCGTATTTCGCGGCATCCCTGCTGCCCTGGCGTCCTTCCTATCTCTGTGCCGTCAGCGCGGAGACGGGCACTTTCGACGGCAGTTTTGGCTATGCCTCCCAACACACGGGAGTTGTTTTCCAGGGCGCCATGCTCATGTCCCGGGACAACCTCTACGTTTTGCAGGGCCGCAGCGCGCCGGTGGTCTTCTCGCGGGACGCGGGGAAAATGCTGGGGACCGTGGGGAACAGTGGGGGCGTGGTGGCCCTGATCACGGACGAGGATACCTTTATCGCCGGTTCACCCAGCCAGAAGGAAGACCGCTTTTCCGAGACGGCGGGCGGGAACACGGGCGATCAGCTCGCCTTCTATGAGAACGCCAACCGCCTGGTGATAGCCCGGGGGATTGCCTACCTTCAGGCCGAGGGTCAATTAAAGGCTTTCGACCGGACGCGATACCTGGGGCTTCAGGCCGACCTGCTCGCGGCCAACAGGCGGCGCGACGCGGTGAACAAGGAATTGAAGGCCCTGAAAGATTCCAGGGACGAGGACAAGGCCTTGAAGCAGGCGGCCTTGAACGCGGAAATGAAACAACTCCAGGAGCGCGCTTCATCGATCCGGAAAGAAGCGCGGGATTGCTATCTTTGGCGCTCGGCCTGCCCCCTGCCCTACGCCTTGATCCTGGCGGGCGAGTCGCTTGTGGCCGGGGGAAGGGACGGCGTGGCCCTCTTCGACGCGGCCACGGGCGAACAACGCTGGCAGGCGGCCGTGAACGGCGCGGCCCATGGGCTGGCCGTGGCCCATGGCAGGCTCCTGGTCAGTACTGACCAGGGCCATATCTACGCTTTTTCGTCCGGAGTCGGGCCGTAACTCTTGAGAATACGCATATTCGTGTATGATCCGGATATTGCCGCCGCTTTCCCAATCGTCTGTTTTTTCATGGATCCCTGAAAGGCCGTTTTCCCGTGCCCCGTTCTAAGACCAGTACCAATCAGCAAAAAGCCGCTCACCTCTCCCTGTTCAGCGTTACCTCGAACGTTCTGCTGGCCGGGATCAAAGGCGTGGCGGGGGTGTTGGGCAATTCCTACGCCCTCATCGCCGATGCCGTTGAGTCGACCATGGATGTCTTCAGTTCTCTCGTCGTCTGGGGCGGGTTGCGCATCGCGGCCGCCCCCCCCGACGAGGAACATCCCTATGGGCACGGCAGGGCGGAGTCACTGGCCGCCGTGGTCGTGGCCATGTCACTGGTACTTGCCGCGATCGGGATTGCCGTGAAAAGCGTTGGTGAGATCGCCGACCCCGGCCTGGCGCCCGCCCCCTTCACCCTGGTGGTGCTGTTGGGCGTTGTGTTTTTCAAGGAAGGCATGTTCCGATTCCTGCACCGCGGCGGCCGCGATGTGGGCAGTACGGCCATTCAAACGGACGCCTGGCATCACCGAAGCGATGCCATCACTTCCGCCGCCGCTTTCGTGGGCATCTCGGTCGCCCTCGTCGGCGGCGAAGGCTATGAAGCCGCCGACGACTGGGCCGCCCTCTTCGCCTGTGGAATTATTGCTTTTAACGGTATCAGGCTCCTTCGCGGCGCCATTTGGGAGCTCATGGATGCCGCGCCTGATCCCGAGATTGAGGACCGCGTGCGCCTGGCCGCCATGGGTACCGCCAACGTGGAAGACCTGGATGTCTGTCTCGTGCGGAAAATGGGCCTGGTCTATTTCGTGGATCTCCATGTTTGCGTCGATGGCGATATGAGCGTCCGCGAGGGACACCAAATCGCCCACCGTGTAAAAGATGCCATTCGCAAACAGGTACCCGTCGTGCAGGATGTTCTCATCCATATCGAGCCCGCGGGGAAAGGGTGATGGGGGCCACCAGGGGAACGGCGGCCCGATGGGACTTATGGGACTCATTGGACTCATAGGTCCCATTGGTCCCATTAGTCCCATAAAAACCCGGCGCCATACCGCTCCGCTACGGCGTTGCCTCCGATAGATCGATCACCTGGCACGCCCCCTCTTTGCGTGGCACCTCGAGTTCCCGGCCATCCACGGTCAGCCGCACCGGCGCCGTGGTGTCCGTGAAGTCCGTCCGCCGCACCAGCACGCGATTCCCCAGGCGCAACCCCGACACCACCGGCCCCGGTGTGGTGGGCGTGTCGAAGGTAACCGGCGTGCCCGCCTCTAGGAACGCGCCATAGGCCTGGGCCGCGGCCCACACCGGGTGCAGCAGGGCCACTTCCTTCGGCTGCTCTTCCTTTGTACACCACAAGAAGAAGGTGTCCGTACCCCGGAGAAGCATATGCCAGAGTAATTCCTGGTAGGTCTTCTCGCTCATCTGCTCCGCGGATTCCAGGGCCGAATCGTCCTCGCCATACCGGCAGGTCTTTCCCACGTCCACCGTGTGCCAATGGACGAACGCGATGATGGGCACGCCGGCGGGTGTGTGCTCGCCGGCGTTGCTCGCGACAAGCAGGCCGTTGTAGAACCAGCGGTAATCCCCGGGCTCGAAGTCATACCAGTTCCACATCCACGACCACGGGTACACCACCGGCATGGCGAAGGTATACCCCGTGCCCGCGAAGTCGTTGGCCCAGTGCCGGTAAAGCGCCTTTTGGTCGCGCCGGGCCGGCTGTCCCGCTTCGTAGCGCTCGAAATAGTCATACCAGTAGCGCCAGCCATCGTGGGGATAGACCGCGTAATTGCCCACGAGTGCTTTTGGCGACGCCTCAAGCACCGGTTCCGCGTAGGCCAGGCGCTGCACCCGCGACCGGATACGGCGCAGGGCGTCCTGGTAGGCCAGGAAGTTTTCCAAGTCCGGAATGTTCTCCCGGCACACGGTGCATCGCTTGCTGGCCGCCCACGCACGGTTCCATTCCAGCGGACCGTCAATCTCCCAATCGGCGAATACAAAGTCCGGGTCCAGCCCGGCCTCGGCATAGGCCCGGGTAAAGGCCTCGATACGCGTGCGCATGGGGGCGATGCGCTGTTCCAGGCGGAAAGGACAGCCCATGGTCTTCACCCCGAAGGTATCGTCGAAGAAGGGCTTTCCCGCATCATCCAGGTGAGCCGTCGCCTCCGATCCGTCAAAAAAACGGTGCAGGGGACCCGTGGCATTGATGTTCACCCGAAGCCCCAGCTTCTTCTGCGCCCGTGCCACCGGAAGGCATTCCGCCAGGCTGTCCTTCACATCCCCGGCATTCCAGGAACACACCAGCCCCACGCCCCGTTCATCAAGCAGTTTAACCAGGGTTTCGGCTTTTTCATCGCTCATTTTTCCCGCGTTCATGGCGGGCCAAAGATAAAGCGGTAAACGTTTCCCCCGGTCGAATTGGAGTGGTTTCGTTTGTTCCAACACCACCTGGATGGAATCGGGCCACGTCATCGAGACTTCCTCCCCACGGCTCGTGCCGCCCATGGCGACACACGCGATACCCATAAGACACAAGAAAAACCGCATCATGAAAACCTCCTCGACAGTACAAAGGGAAATACCACGGAGGCATTTGCGAAAAGGGGATCCTATTACGTGCCATCCGCAAGGACCGTGTTCGATCCCGTTTTTTTTGTATCTTGTGGCCTGGTGAACCACAAGATACGGGAATATGTGACGGTCGTACTGAAAATCATCTTTTCGCAAATACACTCACAGGCACGGTGTCGTATAACGTGCCACCCAGCATAGCATGTGGCCCGCGCTCAAAGCACCGGAAAACGAGTCCCCCCGCGGCCTGGGATTTCCAATCGAGCCCTTGTGTGTGGGGCGCGCTTGGTTTACGATAGGCAGGTGACCTTGGAAAAACCGTGAGGGAGTCACCACATGGATACTTGCGTCGTGGTACTGACGATTGTTTTGGCCATCGGATGTTGTGTGCAGGCAAGCGCGGTCGAGTGTGTCATTGCACCCGACGGCATGGCCGTGGTCGATGGAACGCGAACCTTCATCCTCGGCCTGTATGAGAACCCCAAGGAGGACGCGGTGTTGAAGCGGGTTGCGGAGGCGGGCTTCAATCTTGTGCGCGCTTCGGCGGACCGGGCATCGCTGGATCGTCTGGATGCCCGGGGTCTGTGGGCCTGGATCAACACGGGGATGGCCATCGACTTCAGCGAGGATTCCTCCGCTCGCACCGCCAGGCTGAAAGAAATGGCCCAACAGTTTGGCCCCCATCCCGCCCTCTTGGTGTGGGAGGTGCCGGATGAAGCGCTGTGGAACTGTTGGTACATCCCGCAGGGGTGGCGCTGGGACCGGGAACCCGCCATGCTTACGGAGAAAATAAAGGCCCTCGGGGACGCGGCCAGGCAGGCCCGGCTGAGGAAAATGCTGGGACGGAGCAATGCCCTGCGTCTTGCGGGGGACTATGGCGCTTCGGAGGATCTCGCGGACCGCATTTGGAAGGAACTGGGGGAAACGTCTCCCCGTCCCGAGGTGCGCGTTTCGACCGCCCCGGAACGAAGCCGCAAGATGGCTTTCGGGATGCGCGTGGGGTACGAGTTGCTGCGTTCCACCGACCCCGGGCATCCGGTGTGGATGAACCACGCGCCCCGCAACCAGATTGCCCAGTTGGCCCGATTCAACCAGGCCGCCGACATCGTGGGCTGCGACATCTACCCGGTCCCGGACACGGGTACCGTCAGGCACAGCGACCTGGGGGACCGGCGGCTTTCCGCGGTGGGTGCCTTCACCGACCGTATGCAGGCTGCGGCCCCGGGCAAGCCGGTGTGGATGGTACTCCAGGGATTTGGCTGGGGGGAGATCCTGCCGGAACGTCCCGAGGAGGTGCGCAAAGAACTGCGCCAGCCCACCGCCAGAGAATCCCGTTTCATGGCCTACGACGCCATCGTCCACGGCGCACGGGGCATCCTCTATTGGGGGACCGCCTACCTGGATCGTACCACCCCGTTTTGGGATGACCTATTGGCGCTTATCCATGAACTGCATGGCTTGCGGCCGGTGCTTTCCGCGCCCGATGCCCAAGTGAACATCACCTGCGCCATGGAGGAGACCTTTGGCTCCGTGGATGTCGGCATCCGTATGCTGGCGAAGGATGTGGACGGAAAGCTGTGGATCATTGTGGTCAACGAGTGGACCTCTCCGCTCAAGGGTTCCCTGTCCGGGCTGGACGGTATGGAAGGGAAAACATTCATTGAGATTACCCGTGGAACGCCGCAAACCGTTCAAGACGGCAAGCTCCAGGTTTCGCTGGCGGACTACGAGGTCCAGGTGCTTGCGGAACAATAGGCCAAAGATGTTGATGCCCCGTGTGGCGGTTCTTGCCTGTGTTGTGGCCCTTCCGCTCCTGTGCGGGAATGCGAATGCGCGCCGGAACGCCTCAGGGTATCACCATGTCAGCCCGGAGGTGGCCTCGTCCCATATTCCCTGGGCGAAACCTTTGGCGTCGGGACCCATTCGCGTGCTTTTCGTCGCGCCGCGGGCCACCCTTCGGGATGTGGTCGAGTTGGCGCAACGGATCGATATCGACTATGAGGTGGTGGCCTTTTGGGACAGCCGCTTCCCCGGATGCGATCCCCGCCAACAGGACCTTCTGCCCGAAGATGCCACGAGGGATGCCGTGCTGGCCCGATGGGCCGAATTGCTCAAGAAGGACTTCCATGTCATTGTGCTGGGCAATCTCAGCCTGGCGGCGGTACCGGAAAGTCTTCAACAAAAGATCCTTGACAAAGTGGAGGAGGGCACGGGGCTGCTGACCGCGTGCCTGCGGGATGGCGATACCCACCTGGAAAAGCGCCTGAAGGGCATGGCGCGAAATGATCAGCGGTATCTTATCGCCCACGGGATGGGCCCGTCGCAACCGGGCAATCCGGGCGACGTGGCGGACCTTGTCACTACCGGCACGCTGGGCGGGGGCCGTGTCGTTCAGCTTCGTTTTCCCGGTGATCCGCCACGAACCCATTTTGCCGTGCCCCGTCCTTCGGATCTTCTCCATGCGGAGCAGGCCTATCTTGAAAACGCCTATTCCCTTGCGGCCCGCGCGATTCGCTGGGCCGCGGGCCGGGATGGGCCGGTGTATATCGCGGGTCTCCATGATGCCGCCAACACGGGACCGAACCAGGATGAAATCCCGCCCTGGCTGCCCAAGGAGTTCGTGGAAGCCGCCAGCACCCCCGCCACGCACGGCCTGTTACACCCTTTCGTGCTTGAATTGGATCGCCCGGCCGAGGCCGATTATCGCGTTATCACCGAGGTGCGCCGACCCGGTGACCGGCAACGCGAGCGTTTCGAAGATCCCGAACTCCTGCCCAGGGGAAGTCGCTGGCACTGGCTGGATCTCTTCATGGGGCCGGGCGAATACTGGGTGGATGTGTGGCTCATGGATCGGAAGGGAGTGGTGGATTGGTACACGGCGCCCGTGCGTATCGAAGGGTGGCCCACGTTCAGCAAGCTGAAACTCTCGAAAAACTACCTTTTGCCCCATGACGCCCTGGAAGTGTATTGCACCGTGCCGGCCATCTTTCGCGCCAACCCCACCTGCACCATCCTGGCGCGGGGCGTGGACTCCCTGGGCCGGGAGGTTGCCCGGAGCACGCGAACCGTGAGCAGCGGGGGGGGCGTGGTGACGCTCCGGCTTGGTTTCGCCGATCTCCTCGCACCGTTGGTTCGCATAGAAGTTCATGCCGTGGAAGGCGGGGACCGCGGACTGGATGAACGCCGCTTGAGGGCCGCCTTTCGGGAGTCGGTTTGGCTGCCCGTGCGCCGACCCATTGATATCACGGATCGACCACGGCTGGTGGTCATGACCGACCGGCTGGGGGAATACAACGAACGCTTCTACCTTCGCCAACTCGCGAGACAAGGGGTGGACATGGTATGGACGCCGGGCGGGGTGCCCGCCATCATGGAGGCGGCACGGTCGGGCCTCTCTCTCGTTCCCCAGGTGATCTCCATGACGCCGACGGCTATTCTTAACGGGCACGAGAGGCAACCTTGCCTCACCGACCCCGTCTATCACCGGCAGGTGGCCGCGAAGATTCAGGAAGGGGTGTTGCGCCATTGGGCCGGCGGTTCGGGGTGCTATTCCCTGGGGCGGGGCAATTGTCTTTCCGATACGGAGGAAACCGTGTGCTGGTCACCCACCTGCCGGACCGCTTATGTCAAGGCCTATCCCGACGCGGATCTCCGCGGCGGCTGCCCCCAACGGGGTGACCCGAATTGGCCCCGCTTTGCCCGTTTCATGCAAGACATTTTCACCGGCGCTCATGGTCTCGCGTGCCGGGAAATCCGGCGCCTGGACCCGGCGGGCCGCGTGGGTTTCGTGGCCCGGCCGGATCAGGCCCTTCCCGGCTGCGATTGGGCAGGCCTGGCCCGGACCCTCGACTACGTGGCAGCGCCCCCGTCGGGAACAGTCTTGGACAAGCTGCGCGATTTCGGTGCTTCGCCCGGTGTTATCGCCGACCTCTGGCGAGCGGGTGAGGATGACGCCTACCGGGCGTGGCTGCCCTGGTTCGCTTTGCTCCACCAGGCCCCGACGCTGTGGTTGCCCGATCCCATGGGAACGGCGGATACCGCGCAGGTCCGCACCCTCTTATTGCCCGACGGCCGTGTTTCGCCGGCGCTCGAAGCATTGCTGGGGGCGGAGCGGGCGCGGTGGGAGGAATTGGGCGCCTTGCTGTTGCGGGCGGAACCGGCGAAACCCCGCATACTGATTTATGACAGCCCCATCAACCATCTTTCCGCAGCCGTCACTCTCCCGAAACAGGGCCTGCCGGAACGGGTAAGCGCCCTGGGCTATGCGTACCAATGGGTTGACCGCAAAAACCTGGCATCCATGGAGCCCGCGGCGCATCCCGTCCTGGTGCTCCCCCGCTTGCCTAGGCTCTCCGCCGGGGAATTGAAGAGCATCCAGGGATTCGTGGAGCGAGGCGGACGGCTCTTGGCCGATGCCCTGCCGGGCATTTCGGACGAACAAGGCGAGAAGCGACCCCAATCCCCCCTCACGGACCTCTTTGGAGAGGGCAAAGCGGGGTGGATCATCGGTCTTCAAGAGGATTCCGCGAATTCGGACATGCGCCGATGGCTGGAAGAGGCCGGGTGCGAACCGGTGGCGCGTACGCCCAAGGGAGAGCCCGCCAGGCTCGACGGCATCCTCCGGCGCTTCCAATTCGGCGAGGCCGAAATCCTCGCCTGTCTCGCCTCTCCCCGGGCCTCGGGCCGACAGAATATCCGCTTGTCCTTTCCCAGGCAATACGACGTGTACGATCTGCTTGCCGGCGCGCCGGTTTCCCGTGGCACCCATGTTCGATTCAAGCTCGCGCCGGGCGAGGTGCGTATCTTCTCGGCCCTCCCCAAGGCACCGTCCACCCTGTCCCTTCTCGTTCCCGATACGGTGATGGCGGGCAAACGCCTGCCCGTCGTGGTGGACCTTGCGGCGCAAAAGGAAATGACGGGACGTTTCCTGGTGCGCGTGTCCCTGGTCCGGCCCGACGGCCGGGTACTCCGCCACTATACGCGTGTGCTGCCTTGTGAAAAGGGCCTGGGTGACCTTTATATCCCCTTGTCCCTCAACGAACCCGGGGGGAACTACACCGTTACGGCGCGCGATCTCCTCACGGGGTTGAACGCCCGGACCAGGGTTAAAGTGGTGCCACGGATTCCCTAACCCGGATATTTCACCAGCCCTCCTCTTGCGCGCACGTATCTCGGGCCATCCCAGGGTCCTGAGCCGGCCAGGCCGGAACTGGGTTTCGTCTCCATGGAGCCCCGTGGTTTCGAAGCAAAGTAGAAGAGGTTTCCAGCCTCTTCAAAGCTTCTACCTTACCGCTATCCCCGCGAACGCAGGGCTCCATGACACGCGCAACACCCTGACCTTTCCCGTGTATTCCCACCTTCGCGGGGTTGACGGGCGGGGGGCACCAATGCGAAATTCTCAAGGGCATGGGTATCGGCGGGTTCCCAAGGAGTACTTGATTTTTGGGGTTGATCCCATGTAGAAAGAAACGAATAATTAGTATGTTAAATCACTCATATCCCGCATTTCCCTGTTTACAATTGGTTTGTTTAGCGCTATAATGCGCCTTATACAGTGAACTTCACAGGACCTTGCTGCAAAGGATAAGCATATGCCCTTACTGAAGAAATGCGGATTGTTAAGGGCGGGGGCCGCTTGGACAGGGGATTTGGCATGGCTAGCACGGACGTGACGGCGCTGGTGGAGAAACTCTCAGAATGCGCTGTTTTGGCGGATCCCGTCGACCTGCCCATGTTGGCGGAGATGCATGGCCTGTTTGAAGCGCTTGTGGCATGGGGTGAGGAGGCGGGCATGAAGCGGGCCGCCTCGTGCGCAAAGGCCGCCGCCGCGTTGGTCGAATCCGTGATTCTGGACGAGGCGGGGGACTCCCACGCGGCGTTGGAGATCGCAGGGCGGGCGGTGTCGGCGATGCAGCGAGCCACCTCGGGGGACTACACGGATGATGAGATTGACTATCCGGCCGAATTGGGTGCGGATGAAGGGGGCGCGGAATCCGGTGCTTCGGTTACCTTGCCCGCCTATGTTGACGAGGCCATTTTCTCGGACTTTCTGAGCCGTCAGGATAGCGGTCTGGACGAGATGGAAAGTATGGTTCTGGCCTTGGAGGGCGGGGCGAGTGAAGAGGAGTTCGCCGCGCTGAAACGTTACCTGCACACCCTCAAGGGTGAATCGGCCATGTTGGGACTTGAGCAGGTCGAGAAACTCTGCCATGCCGCTGAGGACGCCATGCTGGAGGTGGAACATAGCCGGTTGGTGGATCCCCTGTTGGCGCTGAGGGATTGGCTGCGCCGGGCCTTCGATGCCTACGCGGGTCGTGGCGGGGCGCCGGAGGGACCGGAAGCCCTGTTGGCGCAATTCCAGTCGCTTCGCGGCCAGGGGGAAACCGCCGAGGCCGGGGAAAAGGAGGTGCCCCAAGTCGCCCCCAATGTACCGGCGGAAGGGCGGCTTCATTTCGAGCCGGGCCCCCTCACGGGCGATAAAGAACTCATCGCGGATTTTATCACGGAAGCCATGGAGCATTTGGACAATTCGGATGTTCAACTGCTCACGCTGGAAACCGATCCCGGCAACGAGGAAGCGGTCAACGCCGTGTTCCGCGCCTTCCACACCATCAAGGGTGTCGCGGGTTTCATTGCTCTCGACGAGATCAAAGCTTTGGCTCACGAAGCCGAAAGCCTGTTGGATCAGGTGCGTAAGGGCGCGGTCTCCCTGGAAGGGCATCGGATCGACCTGGTTTTCAGTGCCGTTGATTCCCTCAAACAGTGCATCGAAAACGTGCGCACGGCATTGGACAACAACAGCGACCTGGTCCCCACGGAAGGCCTTCCGGAACTGGTGGCTGAATTGAAGGCGGCCATCACTGACAAGTCTCCGAGCCCCGCGCCGGCCAGCGAACCCGAGAAGCTTGGCGATATCCTGGTGGCGGACGGGATCACCACGGCGGAAGCTGTGGAAGCGGCGCTTGCCGAGCAACAGCAGCCCTTGGAACTGTCCCGGCTGGGTGCCGTGCTGGTGGAGCAGTCCATCATTTCCACCCGGCAACTCGTGGCCGCGCTGGAGGCGCAGAAGAAAGAGGGCGGAAAACGCAAGCTGGGCGAAGTGCTCGTATCCATGGGGCTGGTCACGGAGGAAGAAGTGGCCCGCGCCCTTGAAAAGCAACAGGAACCACCGCAGAAACCCCGCTTGGGTGAAGTCCTGGTGCGGAACGGCGCCGTGGCTCCCCGGGAAGTGGCCGCAGCCCTCCGCAAACAGCGGGGCAGAGGACCTGGAGCGGTCGTCAAGGTGCGGGAGGCGGTGAAGGTGGACGCCGCCCGCCTGGACCAACTGGTGGACGCGGTGGGAGAGTTGGTCATCGCGGAAACCATGGTGACCCAGTCCCCCGAACTGCTTCAGGATACGGCTAGTGATCTTGGGCGTCACATCAGCCAGTTGGACAAGATCACCCGTGAATTACAGGAGATGGCCACCTCGCTTCGCATGGTTCCCGTGCGCGCCACGTTTCAGAAAATGGCCCGTCTTGCCCGGGACCTGTCGAAGAAATCCGGAAAGTCCGTGGCCTTCAGCATGAGCGGTGAAGATACTGAATTGGACAAAAGCGTGGTGGACAAGATCGGCGATCCGCTGGTTCACATGATCCGAAACGCCGTGGATCACGGGCTGGAAGACAGCCCCGAGGATCGCGTGAAAGCGGGAAAACCCGAAGCGGGTAAGGTTCACCTGAGCGCCTACCACCAAGGTGGCAATATCCACATTGAAATTGAGGATGACGGTCGGGGACTCAACCGTGATGCCATCCTCAAGAAAGCCGTGGAGCGCGGACTGGTCAGCGAATCGGAGCAGCTCAGCGACCGCGAAGTGTGGAACCTGATTTTTGAGGCGGGGTTTTCCACCGCGAGCAAAGTCACCGAAGTGTCCGGTCGTGGTGTCGGCATGGACGTGGTGAAGCGTAATATCGAATCATTGCGGGGGCAGGTTGATATCCAGTCCGAAACGGGCAAGGGCACGGTATTCACCATCCGCCTGCCCCTTACGCTGGCCATTATCGACGGTATGGTGGTCCGCGTGGGGACGGAACGGTTCATCCTGCCCACGCTGTCCATCGTGGTATCGCTCCGGCCCACCGAGCAGGATCTGAGCACCGTGACAGGGCGCGCGGAAATGGTGAAACTTCAGGGCAAGCTATTGCCTTTGTTCCACCTGCATGAGATGTTTCATATTGACGGCGCACGGGAGAATCCAACCGAGGGTACCGTGGTCGTCGTGGAGAGTGACGGCAAACGAGTGGCCTTGTTGATCGACGAGATCCTCGGTCAGCAGCAGATCGTCATTAAGCCCCTGGGTGAAGCCCTCCGGGATCTGCCGGGCATCGCCGGTGGCGCAATCATGCCCGACGGCCGCGTGGGGTTGATACTGGATATTGTGGGGCTTCTTCGTATCGCTGGCGAGAACTAGGCAAACCACCTTGGGCAGGGGAACCCGAAAGAAGGGAACTTAATGCGTGAGAACCGGGAAAACACCGACGGCCGGACGCACGGGAACTTGGCGGGGCTGGCCGGCAAATACCTAACTTTCCGCCTTCGTGGTGAAACCTACAGTATCGAGATACTCAAGGTGCAGGAGATTATCGGCCTCATGAGCATCACTCCCGTGCCCAGGACTCCCGCCTTTGTGCGCGGTGTGATCAACCTGCGGGGCAAAGTGATTCCCGTGGTCGATCTGCGCCGGAAACTCCAGATGGAAGCACGAGAGGATACGGATCGCACCTGTATCATCGTGGTGCGGGTTGAGGGCCCCGAAGGTCCCCTTACCATGGGTGTACTGGTGGACGAAGTCTCCGAGGTCTTGGACATTGCGGAAAGCCAGATCGAGCCTGCTCCGGCCTTTGGCGCCTCGGTGGATACCGCTTTTATTCTCGCCATGGCCAAGGTGGACGAGGCGGTGGTGATTCTCCTCGATGTGAACCAGATCCTGACCGCGGGTGAGTTGCACTTGTTGAAGGAGAGCGAGGCCAATCAGGCGTGGTAAGGGTGCCTGGATAGGTCATGAAGGTTGCCGGCACGAAATCAAGACGTCAATAATTTTGTCATGTTTTCTGCTTCCGCTTAAGAAAACCGCAACATAGAGGGGGAAAGGGCGGTCTTGTTGAGCCGGGTTTTGTTGCCAATGGCATAACATGGAAGGCGATTGTGTCTGATGAAAGTGGAGTACATCAATCCGTTTATTGAGGCTACCTATGACCTCTTCACCACCATGCTCGGTGCCAGGGCAACCCGGGGCGATGTGGGGCTTGCCAAGGATCAGGCCAATCCACGTCACATCATGGCACTCATAGGGCTCAGCGGCATGGCGCGGGGCATGGTGGCCCTGTCTTTCCCCCTCGATACCGCGTTGAACATGGTCAACCAACTCCTGGGGACGGACATCAAGGTGCTGGATGACACTGTGTCGGACGCCATTGCGGAAATGGTGAACATTGTGGCGGGCGGCGCCAAGGCCAAGCTGAACACGGGCGACGAGGAACCCATCGATCTGAGTTTGCCTACCGTGGTCCGGGGGAACAGTTACAATATCGATTATCCTTCGGGTTCGATTTGGCTCGAAGTACCCTTTGACAGTGATTTGGGCTCATTCTCACTTCGGGTAACCTTTGAAAAAACCCCCGAGGGCGATGGCTGAGGCGCGGGTTGTTGAATTGACCGCACGCCGAAGCAATCATGGGTTTGTGAAATGATAGGAAAGGAATCAGTATGAAAGCACTTGTGGTCGATGACTCCGCGGTGATGCGCAAGGTTCTTATCGGTGCTTTGGGCCGCGCCGGCATAACGGATGTCGATCAGGCGGCGGATGGCAAGGAAGCCGTTGAAGCCACGTCCGGTACCGACTATGACGTGGTCCTGATGGATTGGAACATGCCGAACATGCTTGGCATCGACGCCGTGCGCGCCATCCGGGCAAACGGCAAAACCATGCCGATTATCATGGTCACCACCGAGGCGGAAAAGGGCCGGGTCATTGAAGCGCTTAAAGCGGGCGCCCAGAACTACATCATCAAACCCTTTGAGCCCAACGCCATTGTGAGCAAGATCCAGGAGATGATTGCCAAGGCCGGCGGTGGCTGAGGCGCCGAAATCCCCATAGGGCGTCCGCCATGAGCCATGAAGTTGCACAACCCATTCAGTACTATCTGCAACCGGGGTACATCTACTGTTCCAAGGCGCGGTCTACGGTCAGCACCGTGGTGGGCGTATGTGTCGCCGTGAGCCTGTGGGACTCGGAGCGCCGCATCGGTGCCATGAACCATTTCCTCTTTCCGAGGGTAAGCGACCCGGCCAGGGCGACACCCAAGTATGGCAATGTGGCGACCATCGAATTGATCAACATGATGGAGAAGGCCGGTTCGCGGCGGCGGGATCTTGTCGCGCAGGTACTGGGTGGCGGACGCCCGAGAGACGCGGTCGGACCCGACATGGGCGCGGAGAACGTCGCCGTGGCCCTGGAAGTGCTTGAACGGAGGAACATCCATGTCGCGTCATGGGATACGGGCGGCTCCGTGGGCAGAAAGGTGGCTTTTGACACGGGCACCGGGCATCTTATGGTGTTGAAAGTACATAAACTTCGGGCCGGTGATTGGGTTTTATCGGAGCATGCATAGCACCCTGTGGTGCCAACATGACATGGCGAACGGCACCGGGCGCGTCCGCGGGAGTCCTCATTGATGGACCAGAGAACGTTTGAACAGTTTCAAAAGCTGGTCTACGAAAAGAGCGGTATCTCACTGGGCCCCCAGAAAGTCGCCTTGGTTGCGGCACGTGTCGGTAAACGCATGCGCGCGTTGAACATAGAAGATTATGAAGCCTATCTCGCCTTTGTGAAACAGGATGAGAAAGGCAATGAGTTGGTGCAATTGCTGGACGCCATCTCGACCAACGTGACCAGCTTTTACCGCGAGGCCGCCCATTTTGATCTCTTGGCCGATTTGTTGGCGGAATGGCGCAAGCAGGGACAGTCGCGCTTTCGTATCTGGTGCGCCGCCAGTTCAACCGGCGAAGAACCCTATTGCCTCGCCATGACCGCCCTGGAGGCATTCCAGGGGGGCAATGTGGACCTGAAAATTCTCGCCACCGATATTTCCACCCGAGTGCTCGACATCGCGCGGAAGGGTGCCTACCCGGCCAACAAAACGGAGCGTATACCGGAGCGCTTGCTCGTCAAGTACTTTCACCCTCCCGCGCGGGGCGGCGAAGCCGTGTATACCGTCAAGCCCGAGTTACGAAGGCTTATCTCCTTCAACCGGATCAACCTGTCCACGCCGCCATTCCCCATGAAGGGGCCCATGGATGTGGTGTTCTGCCGAAACGTGATGATCTATTTCGACCATGTTGTCCGCACCCGGCTGGTGATGGAAATTCACCGGCTTCTGCGCCCCGGGGGTTACCTCATGGTGGGCCATTCCGAGAGTCTTACGGGCCTGAACGCTCCGTTCAAGTCCATGCAACCTGCCGTATACAAGAAAGCGTAATACAGCGTTATGTTTTTGTGCCGCATATGAAGGACGCGCCCCTGACGAATTCCCGTAAATGGTACCAAGTTATTTCTAGTGAACGCGAGAGACCAGGTTTGTGGGTCCATATTCATCAGGCCGCGGTGCGGGGAAGGGACATGATGTGCAAATAACCGTGGGCATTTCAGACATGAAGGTGTCCAATAATCCGTCGGACATTTTGATCACCTACTCGCTGGGGTCTTGTGTGGGACTTACGCTCCATGACCCCGTGGCACAGGTGGGCGGCCTGATACATTGCATGTTGCCCCTGTCCAAGATTGACAAGGAACGGGCGAAAAAAGCGCCCTGCATGTTCACCGATACGGGGGTGCCCCTGCTGATTCAGGAGTTGTTGAATATGGGTGCCCAGAAATCACGATTGGTGGCTAAGCTGGCAGGTGCCGCGAAACTTCTTGACGACAGCAACACGTTTCGCATTGGTGACCGCAACAAGGTTGTCTTACGCAAGGTACTATGGAAAAATGACATTCTGATTTCCGCCGAGGATACGGGTGGGTCCGTTGCCCGGACCATGCTTCTTTACATGGATACGGGCCGGACCGTCATCAAATCCAAGGGCGTGGAGCGCGACCTCGAATAGTGCAGGGAGATCCATCGTGACAATGCGAGAAGAGATTTTGGCCAAGGTGCCCACCGTCCCCGGTCTGCCGGCGGCCGTTATGAAAGTGCTGCGGCTCGTGCAGGACCCGGACATGGGCGTGGGGGAGATCATGGCCGCCGTGGAACTCGATCCCGGCCTCACTGCCGAGGTGCTTCGCATGGCCAATTCCGCCTACTTCGCGGGGCCGCGCAAGGTGGTGTCCCTCCGTGACGCGGGCGTGCTGTTTGGAACACAACGGTTGCTTCAGCTCGTACTTACCTCGGCGATATATCCTTACGCGAAACAACCCATACGCGGCTATGATCTCTCCGCCGGCCAACTGTTGCAGCATTTGGCTGCCGTGGCCATGGGTGCGGAACGTTTGGCCAAAACGCTGAAACGAGAGGTGCCCCAATGTGTCTTTACTGCGGGGCTGCTTCATGACATCGGCAAGATTGTCCTCGGAACTTTCCTTGAAATCGATGGCGATGCCATTGTCAACGTGGCGCGGGAAAAGCGGGTATCTTTTGAACGGGCCGAGTGTGAAGTGTTGGGCATCGACCACGCCGAAGTCGGCGCGGCCCTCCTCACCGAATGGGGGATACCGGCCGAGGTGGTCCATGTTACCCGGTGGCATCACCAGCCCGATGAGGCCGACGACGATACGTTGGCGACGGATCTGGTTCATATCGTGGACATTCTGAGCATCGAGTGCGGTCTGGGCGTCGGCGTGGACGGACTTAACTATCGGCCTTCCCAGGATGTTGTGGATCGTCTTGGGCTAAACAATAAAATCGCGGAGCAGGTAACGTGCGGGATGCTGGCGGACCTGGAGGATATGGCTCCCCAGTTTTCCCGTACCCCCTGAAAAGGCATTTGCGAAAGAGAAAAGAAATGGATTATTCACGGGACATCCGTGGGGCTGCTCTTGGTCCCGGTGGGGTACCCGTGGCGGTCCCGTTGAAAACCGTCTTTTCGTAAATGGCGCATAAAGGAGACAGGGATGGCCTATAACATCCTGATTGTGGATGATTCAGACACGGTTCGCGCGGTGATTTCCAAGACCCTGAAGATGTCCGGCCTGGACTTGGGGGAATTGCATACCGCCGCGAACGGCCAGGAGGGATTGGATGTCCTTCGTGAACAGTGGGTGGACCTGGTGCTGACCGACATCAACATGCCCGTCATGAACGGCGTGGAAATGATCGAACGGATGCGGGCCGACGATGACTTGGCCGCGCTGCCCGTGGTCGTGATTTCCACGGAGGGCAGCACCACGCGAATCGAGGAGCTTAAGGCCAAGGGGGTGCGTGCATATCTGCGTAAACCCTTTACGCCCGAGAAACTGAAAGAGGTCATCGAAGACCTTCTGGGAGGGTGAAATGGATTCCGATCATGGGGACATATTGCGCCGTGTGTTCAGTGAAATCGCCGAAAACATGGCGTTCATGTTCGTCGAGGAGCCGGATGATGAAACCCCGGCGGAACCGGAAAACGACGACCTGGTGTTGGCTCACATGGTTTTTTCCGGCCCCTTCTCCGGCAGGCTCGTGATCGCCGTGCCGGCCGCCTTGTGCCCGGAAATCGCCGCCAACGTATTGGGACTGGATCCCGACGACGAACTGGTCAAGGCGAAGCCTTACGACGCACTGAAGGAACTGCTCAACGTGACCTGTGGCAATGTCCTGCCCGCTATCGCGGGCGAGGATCCCGTCTTCGACCTCACGCCCCCCGAGATCAAGAAGTTGGACCGTGCGGCCTGGCGGGTACTTCGTGACATGCCGGGAACACAGCAACATCTCGTCGAGGACGAACCCGTTCTCCTCCAAATGAGCGTGGAAAAGTAGTTACAACCAATGGAATAAGGAGCATGCCTAGCAGTACTCCGGCAAGCAACGGCCCCGTTCGGGTGCTCATCGTGGACGACTCGGCCATGGTGCGCCGCATTTTTCGGGACGAGTTGGGGCGCGACCCGGGCATCGAGGTAGTGGGTGCCGCCACGGACCCCTACATGGCCCGTGATCTCATTGTGAAGCTCAAGCCCGATGTGATCACCCTCGATATCGAAATGCCCCGCATGGACGGCCTCACCTTTCTGCGCAAGTTGATGCGCCATTTTCCCCTGCCCGTGATCATCGTATCCTCTCTCACGAAGAAGGGGGGCGACGTGGCCCTGGAAGCGCTTGAAGCCGGCGCCATCGAGGTTATGTGCAAGCCCGGGGCGGCCTACACCGTGGGGGACATGTCCGTTGAACTCATTGACAAGATTAAAGCCGCCGCCCACGTGCGGGTCGACAAAAGGACCGGTCCCCTGTCCGGCGGCCGGGCTGCCGTGAAACAACTGGCCATGACCCGAACCACCAACAAGGTGGTGGCCATTGGCGCCTCCACGGGCGGCACGCAGGCGCTCACCACGCTTCTTACGGCCATGCCACCGAATTGTCCGCCCATCGTGATTGTGCAGCACATGCCCGAACACTTCACCCGCTCCTTTGCCAACCGTCTGAACGAACTCTGCGCCATCCGGGTGAAAGAGGCCGAGGATGGTGACAGTGTGCTGCCCGGGCAGGCGCTCATTGCGTCCGGAAGCCACCACATGCTTCTTCAGCGCTCCGGTGCGCGCTACATGGTCCGTCTTCGAAGCGGCCCTCTCGTCTCCCGTCACCGGCCTTCGGTTGACGTCCTCTTCAAGTCAACCGCCCGCTTCGCCGGAAAGAACGCCGTGGGCGTAATCCTCACCGGCATGGGCCGCGACGGTGCCGAGTCCATGAAGATCATGCACGAAGCAGGGGCGAAGACCATCGCCCAGGACGAGGCCTCCTGCGTTGTCTTTGGTATGCCACGGGAAGCCATCGCACTGGGGGGCGTGGATTTTGTCCTGCCGCTGGATGGTATTGCCCGGAAGTTGCTCGCCCTCGCCGCCGCTGAAGACTGACAGGTTCGGGCATCATGGGAAAATAGGTATTTCATGCCCCTTTGCGCCGCTGATTTGTGCCTTTTCGCGCCCCTGTGGCAAAATGACCGCCGTTCATGGATTCCGCGTTTCGCAACACGCGAAAGGCCGGTAAAATCGACAGGAGAAGAGTCGCCCGTGTTGAGTACGCTGAGGTTCCTCAAGGAGGCCGTCGTGGCCAATCGAAGCACGGGAGCCATTGCCCCCAGTTCCCGCCTTCTGGCCGACGCCGTGACCGACATGGCCGGGGTGCCCCAAGGCAGGGTCATCGTTGAATACGGCCCCGGTACCGGCGTGTTCACCGAGGCCATTCTCCGTAAGAAACCGGCCGACGCCCACTTCATCGCCCTGGAAGTGAATCCGGGTTTCGTTCAGGCCACCCGTGCCCGGTGCCCCGAGGCGACGGTGATCCATGACGGCGCCCAGAATGCGATCAAGTACCTGCGCGAGGCCGGCCATGAACACTGCGACACCATTGTGTCCGGTCTTCCCTGGACCAACTTTGACGAGGCATTGCAGGATGAAATCCTCAATGCTACCTACGACGCCCTTGCGCCGGGGGGGCGCTTTGTCACCTTCGCCTACCTTTTCAGCCCCCTCGTGCCGGGGGGACGGCGTTTTCTCAAGCACAAACTCCCCGCCAAGTTTGGCAAGGTTACCGAGACGCGCATCGTGTGGGCCAATTTTCCACCCTGCACGGTCTACGCCGCGGACAAGGACTCTCGGTAGGGTGCCATTTGCGAAAGGACGGCTTTCAAAGGCCCACTCCTGTAAGCAGCATCGAACAGGTGCCCCCGAGACGCACGAAAGGAGCCATCATGAAATCAGCATTGCTCGTTTGGGGCGGCTGGGACGGTCACGAACCGAAAGCGTGTATCGAACGCTTCGTGCCTTTCCTGGAGCACGAAGGTTACGAGGTTGAGGTGTCCGACACCATGCACGTATACACGGACGAAGCCAAGATGATGCGCCAGGATCTCGTCGTCCTCTGCGTGACCATGGGCGAGATCACCCCGGAACAGGAGGCCGGGCTGCTCGAAGCCGTCAAGAGCGGTGTCGGCATCGCCGGGTGGCACGGCGGCATGTGCGATTCCTTCCGCATGAATTGCGCCTATCAATTCATGACGGGCGGACAGTTCGTCGATCACCCGGGGGGTATTATTGATTATGATGTGAATATCGTTAAAAAAGACGATCCCATCGTCGCCGGTCTGAACGATTTCTCCGTCACCTCCGAACAGTACTACATGCACGTCGACCCCTCCAACGAAGTGCTCGCCACCACCACCGTATCGGGCGAACACATTCCCTGGGTCGAGGGCTGCGTCATGCCGGTCATTTGGAAACGCCCGTGGGGGGAGGGGCGTGTCTTCTACTCCGCCCTCGGCCACGTCGCCGCTGATTTCGATGTTCCCGAGGTCTTCGAGATCATGAAGCGTGGCATGCTTTGGGCCAGCCGATAGGAGGCGCAGTCTCGCTTTCTAACCCATTTTCCGCAGTTACGCCATGTGAGCGTCGTTTTTTTCTAGGAAACTTGGGGATTTTGGTCGATTCTCTCCACTACTAATTCAGATCAACTTTGGTTTGTTGGGCAGGGCAGGTTGAGTTTCCAGAGCAGGATGGCGAGCCGCTGCTCGGGTCGGCTGACGGTACGTAGGCGGAGTTTAAAACCGAAAGAAGTGATGGCTTCTCACCCTTGTCAATTCGAACCTTGGCTGGACATGTTCCCGTACCCGTGTGACGGATGATCGGTTTGCGTTCAGTCGGATGGGGGGCGGCCGTTTACGTTCTAACAGCTTTAGCAGCTTTAACTTATACAGGGCGAACAAGTTTGACACACGTTCTTCGCTGTGCTAGATTAAGGCCATCACCCGGTGGGAACAGCCCGAATAGGAGCATTGCACACCATGGCACCAAGTAAGAAACAGCAACAGATGATGGATCTCTTCGCTCGCCGCGTAGAGCTCTGCCACGAATTTCTCAACGATTGGCTCCTGTTCAACAACATCATGTCTTCCTACCCAAGTCCCGGCGCCAATAAGGCGCAGCTTGAGAACGAATTCCTGAAGATCAAGAGCAAGCTCGCGCGGGAACACCGGGTATTAAAGGAAACCCTCCAGTCCGATTACAGCCTCGATCCCAACACGATGAACATCGTTTCCGGGGCCACCAACCTGGAGGCGATCTATGCGCAATCCGAGGTGGCGGTAAAGAAGCTGCAAAACGAATGGCACCGCTCCTTCATCACCATCAACGAGTGCCTCGGCATGCTTCAAGACAAACTCCGCCGCGTTCAGGCCGGGGAGAAGGTGATTGTTCCCGAGTTGATGAAGACACGTGCGGCCGCCTCTCCCGCCACCAAGAACCTCATGATTGTCGTCGGTCTCTTTGCCGTGCTGGGCTTGCTGATCGGCCTGATTTACCTCAATCCCGGTGGTGTGCTTTCCATGTGGCACGACCCGCTTTTTGGCCCTTAACACCTCCGCCCTCCAGAGAAACGCTTCTCCGCGGGAAAGGACCGACCGTGACCAAACGGGATCTGGTGATAGAGGTCTCCGAACGGCTGGGGTTCACCCAGAACGAGGTGTCCGATGTCATACAGAAGACCCTCGACACCGTCGTTCAGGCATTGGCCGATGGGGAACGGATTGAGATCCGTAATTTTGGCGTCTTCGAGGTGAAAACCCGCGACGCCCGTATCGGACGGAATCCGCGTACGGGGGCTTCCGTCCCCATTGCGAGAAAGCGCGTGGCGGTTTTCAAACCGGGTAAGTCCCTCAAGGAGCGAATCGGGCAACGCCATCACGCCAAGGTCATGGAGGCGGTTTCCCCCATCCCGTCCAACGGTGGATGAAACGCTTCGGCCTTCCCGCGCCGTCCATGCATCGTGTATACTCACCCCCGGCAGCACCCTTCGGGCGTTGTCCCGATTTCCGCACCATCCATTAAGGCATGACAAACGCGATGACGGCCGAAGAACAGCAAACCCAAAGCGACCCCATTGATGAGTCGCGCATGAGCTTCACCCAGCATCTGGGGGAGTTACGCACACGCATCATCCGATCAGGCATTGCGCTCCTCGTGGCCGCCGTCGGGTGCTATGTCTTCTCCAACACCCTTATTGAAGTGCTCGCCTACCCCATCGCGCCCCTCAATCTCGCCACCCTGGGCAACGAGGCCCGGACCGCGCAAGACGTGACCGACGGACCGCGGGACACCCGTGCCATCACGCGCGTGCGAACCGGCGAAAGCGCCCAGGGCCGACGCATTACCTGGACGGTGATGAACTTCCTTGAAATTGTCCTGGTGAAGATCAAGCTCGCGGGCTATGGTGGCGCGCTGCTCGCCTTCCCTTTCATCCTCTACCAGGTCTGCGCTTTCGTTTTCCCCGGCCTGCGGCCCAATGAGAAGCATGCGGCCAAGATCGTCATCATCGGCTGCGGTCTGCTGGCCTGCGCCGGTATCGCGGTGGCGTATTGGGGGATTTTCCCCCTTATCGTTCCCTACCTGATGAACACCTGGGTGCCCGAAGGCATCAGTCTGCAACTGAGACTGAACGAGAACCTTTCCCTTATCATCAAGGGACTGGTGGGATTTGGCATTGCCTTTCAGTTTCCCATGATTGTGCTGGTGCTGGTATACATGGGCCTGCTCAGTCCGACAACACTCAAGAAATACCGGCGGGTGGCCATCGTGGGCATGGCCGTCGCGGCGGCCCTTTTGACCCCGCCCGATCCCCTGTCCATGTGCATCATGCTGGCCCCGCTGGTCGTGCTCTATGAGGGAAGCATCCTGGCCTCGTACCTGGTGGTGCGAGCCAAGAAGAAACGGCCCGAAACGCCCGCGTAGCGACGCGTGCGCTATACTATGGATAAGTTTAATCCCGCGCCGTGCGCGGGCATGAATACGGGAAAACGCAAACCATGATGGGTATCGGCTTTGGGGAAATGGCCCTGATCGCGGGGATCGCACTCGTGGTGATCGGGCCGGAAAAGTTTCCCGACTTCGCCAAGATCGTGGTGAAAACCATTCGCGATATCCGGGGCTACGTGGATGATGTAAAGCATGAGATGGCGGAGGAACTCAAGCCCATCAAACGGGAAATGAATCAGCTTTCCCGATTTGATGCCGGGCAATACATCGATGCCCTGACGGATGCCGACAGGGATGCCTCTGGTCCGGAAGACGATGTCGGCGGCACGGCGGATCCCAACGACGACGACCCCTATGCCTTTAACGGTGATTACGGACACGAGTACCAGGACTACAATCCCGAGGAGGTGCCGGGCGACACGGTGGTGGAAACCGATGACACGTCGACGGATGGGAAAGACGGTGACTCGCCATCCAGCGGGGAGACCGGCCCGGACACGGCCAAGGCGTCGCCGGAGAAGGACGAGGACATAGCCTTCGACGTGTCTCCCCCCGAGCGTATCGACTGAATACATTTCCCCGTGGCCTCTTATTCAGCCTTCTCAGCAGCGGGGCAACGGATGAAGGGGTTCATAATCACGGGTTGCCATGGCGCCACGGGGAACGACGCAGTCGATGAGATGCTCTTTTGCCGCTTCGCAACGACAGAGCAAAGCCTCCGGCACCCCGCTCGTCATTCCCGCGAACGCGGGAACCCACGGGAAAGGCGTCGCCCCGTACCATGGCTCCCCGAATTCGCGGGGATGACGGGTGCCGTGACACGGACAGCGGCAACAATTCCTCCGTTTGCCTGGCTGGGGGGGGGGAATATACAGATCGCGCGGCGCTAACGGAGGCTGTAGAGCCCGTCTCCCACGTCCATGCCGCCTCGGCGCCGTTTGCGCTCTTTCAAGGCGTTCGCCTTGTAAAACAACGCCGGCTCGATGATGGGTTGGTGCAGCCCTTCCGTCTCCACGTCGCCATAACTCACCCGCCCGCGATAGGTACGGTTGGAAAGGATAATGGAGATCGCCTGGCGGGACCAGCGATTGCCTTTCCGGGTGCGAATGTTCTTCGAATGGAGATACTGCACCACTTTGCCCGTACTGCGCGTGTTCAGGTACTCCCGGAAGATGGTGCGCACCACCTCGGCTTCGCGGTCATCCACGACGAGCGGCTTTTCGCCCTCCATGCCACGGCGGTATCCGTAGGGCGCCGGTCCGGTGCCATAACGGCCTTGCTGAACCGACGTGAGCTGACCTCGCTTGACCTTTGCGCCATGGGTCAGCCGGGTACTGTTCTCTGTTGATTTGACCATTGGTTTCGCCAGATTCACCATAATTCCACAGCCCATACTGGCCACACCCCGCACCTCGGGTGTGATCCGTTATTCTGGCGGGCACTTCGGCGGGTTCACGGATGAAATGCAGGAAATAGATGATGCCGGGACTGCGCCGAAATCCCGCTTCCGCGGAGACCAAAACCCAAGTTGGTCCGCGAGGTGCTTAACACTTGCCCTGAAGCGTCTCAAGTATGCTTGCTAATAGTTTAGAATAATCTGAGCGGAATGTCAAGAGTTATCCGCCCGATTTTTGACACCCGGACATGCGGAAATCCGAACGACGATGGGGGGCCTTCGTGGGGGCCGACCACGCCATTTTGACGCGAAAAAGGAAAAACAGAAGGATACTGATGGAAAAGGGGTCAGCGCCTGCTCGTGGCCACGAAAGCGTGGAGCACGCCCACGCGGGTCTGGTTTCCACCGGCTTCCCCGGTAGCCGCGTTCAGGAGACGGATGTCGAGGCGGTCTTTTCCACGGTGGACATATTTCACCCAAAAGGGGAACAGCACCGTCTCACTTCTTAGAAGGCGTCCCGGCGCGGGCTTGGGACCCTGGCTGCCCCGGCGGCGCATGATGGCCTGGAGAAGTTTGTCCCGCCCTCTTTTTTCGGCCTCCTCGGGGAGCAGCAGGGATGAAAGTACTTCACCGTCCCCGGCCGGGGCATCCAGTAAATCCTCCTCCATTTGGAAAATGGCGAAGGCGCCGGAACAGGCATCCACGGAGACGGTGGTCTCCCCAAAGTCCCGCGCGGTTTCCATCTCGAAGGTGAAAAGGCAGTGGGGCACCCAGATGAGCTCGACACGCCCTTCCCGTTCCCCGCCGTGGCGGCGAAGGATCCAGTCCAGCCGGGAACGACGTCGAAGACGGGACCGTGCCTCATCGCCGGAGAGGCACACGGGCAGGCGGCGCACGGTGGGGCAGGTCCCTATAGCTTCCGGAAGCGACTGACGCCCCGAAGCAAAACCGCCAGGCCGATGCCCAGCAACACCAGCCCGCTGAGGGCGTTTACGCCCATGGCAAAACCGGATCCGGCCCAGAAGGTCGCAACCAGCACGGGCAGTCCCAGAATAGCCATGAAGCCACCGAGCATGATCAGGGTTTCAGCATCGCGCCGCGCGAATGGGGACGGCGCTTGGGGTTTTTCGGTCACGTTCCTCTCCTTAAAACCAGAGGTAAATGGTGATGTGGGGGGACAGGGCCAACACGGTCCACAGCCGCAGGTCGCACCAAAGATTCTTTCGGGGCGCATCCAGGTTGACGTATTCCTTTCTCAGGGAAAAGACCCACAAAATGGCGCAGAGAAAAAGCGCCACCGCGCACGCTTTCCACCAAGGAGCGCTTATGGGAATGAATAAACGGTCGATGGGGTGAAAGAATGCCCGCAAAGGAGGGCCGAAAACGCGGTCGATGCCGTCCGAAAATGCCGCAAGCAGGGTATCCATCAGGAGGACCTTTCCCGCAGTACGCGTTGTATCTCGCCGTCGGTCACGATTTGTCCAAACACCAGGCCCCGCACTTTCTCATCGGGATCCCTGGGCGTGAGCAGGCTCACCACCACGGTCGCTACGATGGAAAAGACGAAAGACCACCACGCCACGAAAAGGAAAGGGTCGTCGGAAGGAAAGAGGTTGTCAATGTTGTGGAGGATGGTGGTGAACGTCACCCCCAGAACCAGCCCCGCCAGGCCGCCCCACTGGGTGGTGCGACGCCACATGATACCGAGCAGGAGGATGGCGAAAACCGGCCCCTGGAACATGGATAGGGCGGTCTGAATGAAATTGTACATGGTCTCCTCGCCTTCGAGGAGGGGCGCCCCGAAGCCCGCCAGAAGAATAAATACCAGCGTGCAGGCGCGGCCCAGGAAGAGCGCCTTTTTCGCGTTGAGTTCGGCTCCCGTGACCCACTGATGCACCCGGCCGTAGAGGTCGGTGGTCCAGATGGTGGCGCAGGAGTTCAGGCTGGAGTCCACGCTTGACATGAGCGCCGCGAAGAGCGCCGCGAACATGAGCCCCCGCAACCCCGGCGGAAGAATATCGCGGATCATGCTCGGCACCGCCATGTCGCCCTTGGCCAGGCCAGGCTCCACCACCACGGCGGCCAGTCCCGGCACAATGACCAGGAGCGGGATAAAGACCTTGAGGAAACCGGCGAAGAGCATGCCGCCCTTGGCGTCCCACTCGGACCGCGCGCCTAAAGTACGCTGGACCACGGATTGATTGCCCGCCATGTAGCCCGTGGCCATGACGATGCCCAACCCAAACACGATCCCGGTCCACGGGTAGGGCGTTGACGTATCGTGGGGAAGGAGAAGCTTGAAGAAACTGCCGAACAGGCGGATTTACCCATCCACACCAACCCCCGCCGGAGCGGCCGCCGTGAGCCGGTCGAAGATTACCCGTTTGGTCTCCCCCCCCGCGTCAAGGCTGTCGGTTGCCGGTAACAGGCCGTTCAGGCTGACGCGGTAGGCCCGGCGGTGCGGCTCGATGCGGCCCGCCGCCGGGGCGATCTCCAGCACATCCACCCCACTGCCCGCCAGCGCTTTCTCCAGGTGTTTCGCCCCCTCGAACGCTTTGGCGGCTTCCCTATCCTTGAAGGTGTAGAAAACGATGGCCTCGGAAGGTCTTTTCGCGACCTGATCCTGCAAGTTGCCCCAGCCCCCCGTGGCGTGGAGACTCAGCAGCAGCAGGGCCGCCCCCCCCACGAACATGACCACAAGCTGCACCACGTCGGTCATCACCACCGCCGAGAGCCCGCCGGAGAGCGTGTAAATGCCGGTTATCACCACGATGAGCCAGATACAAAGGTACACATCCCAACCGAGGATCGTGTTCAGCATCTGTGCCGTGAGCCAAAGCATGACGGAAAGCATGGTAAGCAGCACGATGCCCCAGATGGCCGCATGAATCATCTGAACGGCGGCGTTATAACGCCGCCCGAGAAACTCCGGAATGGTGAACACGCCCGCACGCCAGTAATAGGGTACGAAAATGAAGGCCGCAATCACCATGGCGGGCATGGAGCCCATCCAGTCGAAGTTCGCCGCCGCGATACCGTAGGTATAGCCCGCCCCCGCCGTGGCGATGAAATCAGTCGCGCCAATGTCACTCACCACCACCGACGTGCCAATGGCCCAGAAAGGCAGCGCACGGCCCGCCACGAAGAAATCACCCGCGGACTTGACGTAACGTCCGAAAAACGTGCCTAAAACGAGCACGCCAATCATGTAGATAACAACAATGGAAACATCCACGCCCGTCAGTGAACTGGCGGCTTCCTCGGCTATTCCCGGCATGCGCTCCTCCCTCGATGCGGAACCCCGCGGCTCAACTTCAAGAACATTTCCCCAGCAAAACGATCTGACCGCGATGGTAGGCATCGTGACTGATCATCTGATCCAGCGTTACCCCGTGATCGGTGAAAAAACCCCGCAGCCGTGCGGGCAATTCCCCCGGCAACGGCTGCCCGAGCATGGTGTCATCCAACGCCGAAACCTTTTCCACCACGCGCTTCATGGCTTCGTCGTAAAGGCTCATTACTTCATCCCACGCGGGATAATCATCGGGGTTGTTCGTGGGGGCGATTCCGCCAACGAAATCGGGGGAGAACCTGCGCGACAAATCACCCACCATGGCACTTCCGGACTCGAACATCCACTGGAGGATGATGTTGTTGTACGTGTTGGCGAGGTGACCCACCAGCCACAGGGGCGTGGCGCGCCCTTCCGCAAGCTGGAACAAGCGCCGTGCCTCGGGCACCTGGTCCGCCGCCGCCAAAGTTTCCCGCCGTGCCTTCTCCAACATCCGCGCATAGATCCCGGTTACGCCGCCAGCCATACCACGCTCTCCCTGTCAAGGTTCATCTTCCCTAGGAATCCGTATCTTCCTCATTTATACACGAAACCCCCGGCGTGGTCCAAACCTTCCATCCCTGGATTTGCGATGCGACCAAAGGTCACCTGCGGCCGAACCGCCTTTTTGCGAGCAGCGTATCCCGGAAAAACGGCCAGGAAACCTGTCGTAAAAACAAGAGTCAATCAGCGATTCTTCAGGAAGGTGCTCCTATCCGCCCGCGATTCAAGTCGCTGCATTACCCGTTATAAATGGGCCCTAAACGGTTTCCGTATTCGCTTCTCGTCTCCCATCTTTCCATCTTCTCCTGGATCGAACTTTGTCTCTTATACCCGTTTCCCGGTAGTCCGATTCCAAGAGAAGCAAGCCAAGTCCGGGACTGGATAGACGATGACGCGGGGCGGGTGGGCGGGTGACGTCTATTACGGATCAGGATGATTCCGTGTTAAGCTATGCCTATGACGACGCGGGCTGTCATCACCATGAACGACAGGGGTGCCATGCCTGCAATATAAATGATTCGTTACGGTTCTTAACTCTCCCAAAGGAGTTCCCATGGGCCTGGAAGTGAGATTCGATACCAACCGGTCGCTGGTTGAACTGGGCGTGGCGACGCCCGAACCGGATGAATTCGCCGATCATCAGGCCGGCATGCTGTACAAGCTGTGTACCGTCCCCACACGCAAGCTGGGGCCGGCGGAGTTGCTGGCGCTTACACGGGAGAACGTGTCGCTCCTCCACACGGTGCCGTTGGCGCTTGCCCGTCTCGAAGACGATCCGTTCGTTCAGGCGGCTGAACACCCGGGCGATCTCATGACGGCGATCCTCCAGACCCCGCCGGGTTTCTGGGAGAAACACCGCGCATTGTGGGAGTTCACCCTGATCCTCGCGGCCAACGCGGTGACCGCCATGAGTGAGCGCATGGCGGAAGAGGGGCTGGGAGACTATCTTCCTCCCTACGTGGGCGATGATTTCATGACGGCCCTGCTCCATTTCCGCGACATCCATGGAGCATTGAAATGAGTGAGCCGCTTGAAATTCACGCGGGCGGGGAACACGACGGGTTGCGGCTTGATGTTTTTCTGGCCGAGGGTATTAAGGACGGCACCCGCTCCTTTCTCAAAAAACTCATCAAGGGCAACCGGGTCATGGTGAATGGCGGCATCTGCCGCAAGCCGAGTCACACGGTCGTCGAGGGGGACACGGTGAGGGTTGTCATGCCGCCCCCGCCGCCTTTCCTGCCCGAAGCGGAGGAAATTCCCCTCGACATTCTCTACGAGGACGACGATCTTGTCATCGTCAACAAGGCCTCGGGCATGGTGGTTCATCCCGCGCCGGGACATTGGACGGGCACCCTGGTGAATGCCGTGTTGTTTCACTGCAAAGGCTTTGAACCCAGCGGCGAAGACGGGCAGCGCCCGGGCATCGTCCACCGTCTCGACCGCGACACCTCGGGGGTGATGGTGGTGGCGAAACGGCCCGCGGCCTTCACCCACCTCGCGCGTCAGGCTTCGGAGCACAGCTTCGACCGGCGTTACGTGGCCCTGGTGCGGGGGGAGTTCAAGGAAGAGCACGGTCGCATCAACGCGGGCATCGGCCGAAGCTTGAGTGACCGAAGCCGCATGGCCGTTACCGGTGTGCATGCCAAGGAGGCGGTGACCAATTTCAGCAGTCGGGAACGTTTCGGCGCGGCTTCGCTGGTGGAACTCAAGCTGGAAACGGGCCGTACCCACCAGATTCGCGTACATATGCGTTTCGCCGGAAGACCCGTTCTCGGCGATCCCGTCTACGGCGTTACCGAGTACAGCGCCCGGGTGTTTCCCCCGGAGGTTATTGAGGCGCTTCGGGGCCTGACCGGTCAGGCCCTGCATGCCGAACACCTGGGCATCACCCACCCCGCCACGGGCGAACGCCTTACTTTCACCACCCCGCCGCCCCCGGACTTTCAGACGGCCCTGGACGCTTTGCGCGCCTGGCACGGTGCAGCCCTGAGAAACGGGGAAGCCCCGTAACCATTTACGGAAATCCGGCGGTGTCGTGTTTTTCGTAAACAAACAGGGGGTGCGTTTGTCCGGTCACCGCCGTTTCCGTGGATCGGCTTTCATGAAGATACGCTGCATCTCGATGAGGCCTTCACCGTTGTGTTCGTTGGAGGGGATATCGTCCCCAAGCGAGAGAAGGGCATCCACATCCTCCCAGTTGTAGGGCATGCCCCGCAATGCCTCCCGGCGAAAGGAATCCACTTCCCGGCCCGTCGTTTCCCGTTGCCGTACCAGTTTTTGTTGCTCCTCGCGATTCGGAAACTTCATGACCATTCCGAAGGCCTCCGTCCCATCTGTCCCATCCCGTCCTATTTCTCCCACCACCTCGCGACTCGGAAACATCATGACGATTCCTGAAGGAGGCGAGTGGCGCGCTCCAGTTTTTCCGGGGATTCCTGTAGTTGGCATAACTCGGTCAAGTGCGTAAGTATGTAATCGCTATCGAGGCTGGGTTGACGGCAAACGATACTCTCCGCGTCCACCCAATCCCGTGGTCGGCCGGCAAAAGCCTTCATGATGAACAAGTCTTCCGCGGTGCAGCAGGGCAGGGCCAGTCCGGGGACGAACTCCACTTCCACGGCGCGCCGCATCATATCATTTTCAAAGGGTAACGCCCCCAACGCGATGTCCACATCCTTGCCGTTCGATGCACGCAGCAACAGAATCCGCCGCGACAGTGCAAAGTTATGGCCGTCGGCAATCCGTGAATCGAAGCGGGCCAGCAGGGCGGACACGTATGGTTCTTCCGCTCCCCAACCGGTCAGCAGGGTCATGTCCACGTCCAGCGTGGTGCGGGGTTCACCCCAACGCTGTACGGCCAATCCGCCGATAAGGCAGAACCGCCATTTGCGCTCCGCCATGAACGCACAGACTTCCTTTGCCGCCTCAATGAGCACATTCACGTGAAAGCTCCCCCTGCCGGCATACCGTGGTCAAGGTTCATGTCCCTGTCCCAGGCTCATCCGTGCCACCCCATGCCCCTGTATATTTCAGATCTTTTGGCCGCAACATGCAGGACAGGGGGGAGGACGCGGTCCGACGGATGGCGTGTGAAACAATCTTCAATTTCTGCCTCCCTTATGTTCGCGCCTTATTCTTGAGCATTTCCGGGGTCACGTCGGACGGTACGCGCAGCGTGTCGGCGATGGAATTGAAGCTGCAGAACAGTTCGATGATTTGCCTGGTCTGATTCACTTCTTGGTCCGTGGCCCCGTTCATACGGGCCATGGTTTCGTGGGCGGCCGTGCAATAGGCGCAGTGATTGACTTCCGATACCGCCAACGCGATCAATTCCCGTGTTTTGCGATCCAGTCCATCGGCGGACAGCATGATGTGCCTGGTTCTCCGCCAGTTGAGATCGAGCCAATCGGGATCAACCGCTGCTTGGGCCTTGAAAAAATTCGGAACCATGCCGAAGTGCGCCCTGATATCTTCGTAGACCTCCGCGACCTTGCCCCGCGCTTCCTCTTCGCTAACCAGTTTACTCATCACGCGATCTCCCTCGTGGTTTTGTCCCGTGGTCAAGCGTATTCCCCGACGCGGCGGGAACTTGCGTGTGCGGCTCCCGGAGCGATGCTTTGCCGGGGTTCTCCCTCGGCAAGCATTGGACTTCACCGCTTGACCGTTGGCGGGTATCTTGTCCATGGCGAAGAATGTAGCATAATACCCGGTGCGGTTGGAGAACAATCGGTCGTACCCGGCGAAAAACAGGCAATCGCGCCCCGGGATCTGTGATAATGCTTTCGGGCTCCGGAGGAAGCGCGGGTTGGCATCAGGAAGGAGGCACGGGTTCCATGCAACACCTTGAAATGCTGGAACGGGAGATTGGGGGCGTTTGGATTGGAATTCGCTTTTGCTCCGGAAACATCCCACCGAGGGCGCGTAAGGTGTCCGGCATGCGCATTTGCGAGGCCATTGCGCGTGCCGCCGAGGAAACCATCGTTCTTCCGGTTACGGAACTTGGCTGCCCCGGGGCCGCCCGGGCCTGCGGTGTCAACCGGGACGATGAGGGGCTTGCCATGGGGATTGCGCGCAAAGAAGGCATCGCCCCGGAGCCTATCAGGGAAGGGATCGAGGCGACCCCACAGATTCCCGGTGGCGTTGACGCCATTGCCATGGGGCATATCGCTTCGTGGGATGTGGCCGTGTCCTACACGGAACCCGAGCGGGCCATGAATCTGGTTCGTCATTGGCAGGCCAGCCATGGGGGCGGCCCCGCCTTGCACATGTCCACGCTCATGGGGGTCTGCGGAAACGTGGTGGCGGCGACCTATGCGGACCAGCGGATCTACGTTTCTCTGGGTTGCCCCACCGCGCGCGATGCCGGCGTCATCGGCAGCCAACACATGGTCATTGGTGTTCCCTATTCGCTCATGGGTCCCTTGTTCGGGCTGGGGGACGAGGTGCCGGACTGATACTTCTTCCACCAGTCCGGGGTGTAGGGTTCCCCGGTGACGCGCTCGAAGCGTTCCCGCAAATCTTCGCGCCGTTCCAGGTTCTGACGGATCTGCAAGTTGATCTCGCGCGCCATGTCTTCGCAGGCGTCCCGGGGAGATTGAATCTGGTTGGCTACTTTCTGAATCCGTTCCGAGAACCACCGTTTCATCAGCCCCATGTCGATGAAATCGCTCACGTCCAGGGCGCGGGCCGTATTGATGGCGTCCACGAAAGGCTGGTGGAACGCAGGGTCGGGTACAATCTCGTTGGCCAACGTTTCACCATCTTGCGCCAACGCCGGGTTGGGGGGCAGGCTGTCGCCGCCGTCCACGATGATTTTCCCGTACTCGGGCGAAGCCAGGTATTGCAGAAACTTCAGGGCTTCTTCGCGGTGGGGACTGAACACGTTTATACCGGCGGCACGGGCGGCACATGAAACCCGGGAGATGCGGCCGGGAAAATGGGGAAACTGCACCGCCCCCAGGGTTTGGGCGATTTCAGGGAAGTTGGGCACCTGGATGATGTACCAGCGGCCAATCATCATCATGGCGGCTCTTCCGCTGGAAAAAATGTTGATGTCCCCCGTTCCCCATCCGCCCTGTGCCGCCAGGGACGCCGTTTCCGTCGGGGTCGGCAGGATATGGTATTTGTGCATTAAGTCGTCGAACAGTTGTACCGATGCGATGGCTTCCGGAGCGTTCAGGCGGGAACACAATCCATTCTCCGTGAAAAGGCGGCCACCATGACCGATGAGAAGGTCGAGACAGAGTCCTTCCGAATAACTTTGCGCCAGAACGATGTGTTTTTTTCCGCTCTTCGAGGGATTCTCCAGCAACTGCCGTCCCGTTTCGATGAAGTCCTCCCAGGTCCAGTCCGAGGTGGGGTAGGGTACGCCGTGGTCATCGAAGACGGCCTTGTTGAAAACGACACAGTTGGCGGCCACGTTGCAGGGATAGCGGTATTGTTTGCCATCGCTCATGAGGCGGGGACGGATGGCGGGGTAGGTGCTTTCCGGTCCGAAGCCCATCTTTTCCGCGTAGGGCGTCAGATCCAACAGGATACCCGCCTCCTTCATCACCAGCATCTGGTCCATGTTATAGAGGTCGATAATATCCGGCCCCACGCCCGAGGCACACTGCACCAGCAGTTTGCTGGAATCCGCGCCCAGGCCCCAATCCACGCGCAGATCATAGTTTGGGTGGAGCTTCGTGAACCCGGCAATCTGCATCTTGCGCGAGGGATTGTCGTCGGTCATCCACCGCAGATAAACCTTGTTCGGATCCCGGTCCCGGTTCACCGTGCCCTGCGCCACCAGGTAGAGGACCAGGAACAATGTCAGCGCGCCGAAAAAGAACCACCGCATGGGACTACCCTTTCACCGCGCCAAGTTGGATGCCCTTGATCAGGAATTTCTGGAACATGATGAACACGATAACCAGGGGGATGATGTTCATGACCGTGGCCGCCATGATCAGCTCGGTTTGCCGGCCATAGGTCGTATCCAGCGCCAGCATGCCCACCGACAGGGGGAAATACTGGTCGTCATTGAGCAGCACGAGAGGCCAGAAAAAAGACTGGTAGGCCCCGAGAAAGGTAATGATGCCCAGGGCCACCATGCCCGGCCGCGCCAGGGGGAGAATCACGTCCCAGAAGATGCACCAATGGCTCGCCCCGTCAATGGTGGCCGCCTCGTCCAGCGACCGGGGGATGGAGAGCATGAATTGGCGCAGCAGGAAGGTGCCGAAGGCGCTGAAAGCCGCCGGGATGATGAGCCCGTGATAGGTGTTGAGAAAACCGAGGCCCACCATGATCTGGTAGTTCGGGATCATGGTCACAATCCCCGGCACCATGATGGTGGCCAGGTAGAGCAGGAACACCCGGTCGCGCCATCGCCACTGAATACGCGCGAAGGCGTAGGCCGCCATGGCGCTCGTGAGCACCTGCAGAAAGGTGATGCCGAAGGCCATGAAAAGACTGTTGAAGTACCACCGGCCGAAGCGCATGTCCAGCTTCTTGCCCGTCACGGGATCGGGCACCATGTCCAGCACGATGGGGTAGTTCCGTGCCGTGGGCTCGTGAGGAACAATATGCGCTTCCTCCGCCTCCCGCCGGGGCTTGAACGACGCGCTCACCATCCAGATGAACGGCACCGCCATGCACAGGCCCAGGCAACAGAGGGAAATGAATCGTATCCAGGGGAAAGCACGCATTTCACTCCACCTCCAGGTCCTTGCCGAATTGCCAGTTGATGGCCGTGGCCACGAAGATGATGGCGAAGAGAATCCACGAGATGGCGGCCGCGTAGCCAAGATCCAATTCAATGAACGCCTTGTTGTAGATGTAGTAGCTCAGCGTGGTCGTGGCCCCCGCCGGACCGCCCTGGGTCATTACACGGGCCTGTTCAAAACCGCCTTGCAACCCGCCGATAACCGACATGATGACGATGAAGAAGGTCGTCGGCGCCAGTTGCGGCCAGATGACGTGCCGCAACCGCGCCCAGCGTCCCGCGCCATCCACTTCCGCGGCATCAATGAGGTGTTGGGGCAGGTTGGAGAGGGCCGCGAGATAAAGCAGCATGTTCATCCCCCCGATACCCGTCCAGACGCCCATGATGATCAGGGCGGGCTTGGCCCAGGCCACGCTTTGCAGCCAGTCGGGGCCTTCCAGCGAAAGATTGAGGACCTGGCCCAACCCTTCGATGGCCTGGTTGATGGGACCGGTTTCCGGGTTGTACAGGGCCTTCCACAAAATCATGAGCGCCACGCCCGCCGTGAAGGTGGGAAGGTAGAACACCGTGCGAAAAGCGACCACGTTGAAGGCAATCCCCACGGCGGCTATCAGCCAAAAGGTCGCGCCCAGCGCGCCCGCGTCCCGGCTGCCCAAATGCCAGAGCACCGCCAGTGTCACCACGCCGCAGGCCAGGCAGAGCAGGGCGCCCGTCACGCGGACCTTTTTCGGTCCCGTGGGCAGGTCATGGTTGAGCAGCAATGCCAGGCCCAGCGAACCCAACACGGCGAAAGGAATGCCCATCATAAGGAACACGGTGTTATAGAAATACTGCCAGAAACGAAAGTCGCGCAGGGTGTAGCCGGACCACATGGCGCCATGAAGCAACCACAACGCCAGCACGGCCCCGCTCAGAAAGACGGCGGGTACCAGCGCCCGGCCGACCCGCCAATCGCCGTCATCCCGCAACAGGGCCAGGCCGGCGCATACCACGAGAACCACGCTCGCCCCGGCGACACCCGGCGGCGCGTGCAGCACCACCACCGCCACGGTGGAAACCAGGCCCGTGACGGCCAGGAGAAGGCTGGCCGGCCGGAAACCCGGCACGCGGACCAGGACACACCAGAAGGAGCCAATCATGCCTGTCACCAGCGCGACGACCGAGGCCACATAGGCCCAGAGTACAAGCGGACTGCCCTCCGTGCCGCGAACCCACAGCAGGTCGGAAAAATTGCGCAGTCCCACGAACTTCAGACCCAGGGCGGGCTTGAGGCTCCAATTCGTGAAGGCCATGAAAAAGGACAGCACCACCGGAAACAGGAGAAAGCACGCGAAACCAAGAAAGTTGGGGGCCAGGAAAGCGATGATGGCGATTCGGTCGTTCTTTCCACTCCGCATGCGTGTCGTCTTCCTTCCCCGATGATCGAGTTGTCTCTTTATGGTGCAAAAAGAGAGGGGGCTTCGTCAAATGGTCCGGGAACCCGGGGCCTGCGTCACCAAAGTGAGTTTTTCGATTTTTCTTTTGTTTTTGGGCAGTAGCATGTAGTATATATACTACATGGCCGTTGATTACAACCACAGGAGGATTGAGTATGACCCGGCTCCAACAATTGGAAGCACAACG
>JAJRTN010000191.1 GCA_024278275.1 Candidatus Hydrogenedentota bacterium | reverse complement strand
CTGAAGAGACTGGCGGTCCGTACCATGAGATTGCCCTCCTGTTGGTGTTGGTGGCCGTTAGTTAGAGTGCGACCATTTTTCAACACCGACGGAGGGCGTAGTCAAGCTCACAGTTTCAGAAAGCTATCTTGGACAAGAGTGGTGAGTCCCATAGCGGGCATCTTGTCACAACATGGCCCGACAACGTGGAAGAGGCTGGAAGCCACTTCTACATTGGGCACGCATTTCGTGAACGGTTATCCTTGGGGGGGGTCAGCCGTCGAGCTTCCGCTTCTGCCGCATCTCCTCGAAAGCCACGGTGGCCCAGGCATTGCCGGCTTCGAGCCGTTCGCTGATGGCGTAAATCACGTTGAGCAGAAAGCGAACGGCCACTTGCCGATCCAGGATAGCCTGGATCTCGCCCTCGTCGAGACGGAAAAGCCGAACCGGGGTGGTGGTGGTGGCCGTGGCGGAACGGGGACGGCGATTGAGAACGGCCATCTCGCCAAAAGCCTCGCCCGGCTTGCATTTGGCCAGGTAATTGCCCCGAACCCGGATGGCCACGACTCCCTCCAACACGATAAAAAGATGCGTGCCCTCGGTGCCTTCGTGGAACACGGTCTCATCCTTGGGCAACGTGACAACCCGGCCCTGCGCCAATACCATGCCCACCTCTTCCCCGGACATGCCCCGAAAGAGCTTCACTCGTTGGAGAAGACGGCGGTCGGCTTCGCTATACATCCTGGATGAGCCTCCTGTGCATGGGGGCCATGGGTCTCACGACGGCCCCCCCTGCAACAAGTATACACAACCGGCGGCCTCCGTGTGATCATGGTCCTCCCCGAGGCTATATGAGGAGACGGGTGCGCACCTTCCCTGGTGCGCGCCCGCCATCAAAGTGTGTGTGCCCATGCTCCTGAAGGCCGGGGGGCTGGTTTATGCGGGAGTCCGAAGACCGCCCTCCAGCGCCTGTTCCTCCTTGAAAGCCTTCAGGGAATGATGAAGGCAAGTGGGACAATAGGTATGGCTCACCATCTTGTTTCCCGCGGGAGCCTGCTCCTTCCATTGACCACGCTCTCGCACCCTTCGGCATACACAGCATTGAATCGTCATAGATCGGACCTCCTTGTCCTGTCACGGCTACGTGATCTATTATCGGCCGTGCCACGATGATCTTTAGCCGTATGGCGAGCACAATGGGCACAAAATTCAATAAAAAGGCGACATATTAATGGACACATTTCCTCATATAAAGAAAACTCCGAATAATGAAGACGAGTGGTTTGCCGCAGTGGCGGCCCTGGCCCGCTATTTGCGCGGCCCCCAAGGGTGCCCGTGGGACCGGAAACAATCTTCCCAATCCTTCGCGGCCTTCGTGAAGGAAGAGATCGAAGAACTGATGGAGGCCTTCGAGAGCGGCGACAAGGCGCATGTGGAGGAGGAGTTTGGCGACACCCTGTTTTGCCTGATCGCCAGCGCGGTTTGCGCGGAGGAGGAAGGGCTTTTTACGCTCGAAGGGGCGTTACAACGGATTCACGAAAAGATGATCCGCCGACACGACCACGTTTTCGGGGCCACCAAGGCCGACACCGCCGAAGCGGCGGTCGATTCATGGAATCGCGTCAAGGCCGAGGAAAAGCTTGAAAGGCGCCGTGCTTCCCGGGAGGGGTAAGGCCCGGTTAAGGCGTCCGTGTTCACGCCTTTCATAGACCGTCATTGCGGGGGAGCTTGCGCGATCGTGGCACTCCGGATGCACCCCAAGAGGCTTCCTTACACCCGGTTGCCGCGTCACTGCGCTTTCGCAAAAGCGTACTTTCGCTACCACGCAACGACTTGTTCCTGGCACGGTCGGACGCGCAGGGCCGTGAACAGCTACGTTAAAGACGATTGAGGATGGCCATACGTTCGGCCAAGGTTCAAAATGACCATAGTCGTTACGGGCTGCTTCCCTCGTCATCCCGCCGCAACAATTCATGCACGGCGGCCATAATCTCGGCCATGGAGGCACGTTTGTCCACGAAGCGGTCCGTGGGCGCCCATGCCGCGTCACGGTCGGTGATTTCGATCCCCATCTCCGCGGGCATGTTGCTGAGCATGAGAATCTTGAAGGCCTCATCTCCGCACTGTTTTCGGAGGAGGCGACAGAATTCGGCGCCATCGATGCCGGGAAGCATGAGGTCCGTGATGACCAGATCGATTTTCTCACCGGGCAACTGTTCGAGTGCCGCCTCCGCGCTGGAGAAGGTCTCCACTTCATATCCTTCGTGAGACAAGGCCACGGTCAGGGCTTCTCTCAAATCGACATCGTCATCCACCAGCAGTATTCGCATCATGTTACTTACTTTCCGCCGCGGCCAGAATTACTTCCGTGTCAATGTAGCGCTGAATCAAGGCCCGCGCCGTCTCAATTTTGTCCTTATCCTCGGGCAACATTTTGAACACCTTGCCCTGCACCTTGGCCGAAACCGTGTAGGTATCCTCCTCGCAGAGCAACACGGGCAACCATGATTTCTTGAGCAGATTGATGATCGTGAAGTGGGGCATGAAGCCGCCGGTGAGAATCAGGGCTTCCACGCGGCCTTGCGCATCGTCGGGGTCCAGTTTGCTGTTTAGCGCGACAAGAATGTTGTCGATTCGGTCGCCGGGGGTGATCATGAGCGAGCCGGGCCGAATGCGCGGCACCACGTTCTGCGGCTCCATGGCCGCCACCAGGATATGCTTGATGCGCCGTCCCAGGGCTTCCTCGCCGCTCAGCACTTCGGCCTTCAACAGCTTCGCCACCTGGCCGACATGGGGAAAGGTGATGTTCTCCTCGAAGGGCACGGCGCCGAGAAAGCGTTCGCCCATGTTCGCCAGTCCCTGCCCCACGGCTTTCGCAATGCGTTCCAGCTTGTCCGGGAAGACCTTGTTCGCCATTACCCCGAGGATTTCCACCTTGCGGTCCCGGAACAGGCTGATGTTCAGACTGAGCTGGTCCAGGGCGCTGCCGATGCCGCCCTCGGTGATGATGAGCGTTTTCAGCCCCAACAGGGCCGCCACGTCCGCGTTCGACATGTCGAAGCACGAGCCCACGCCGGCGTGTCCCGTACCCTCCACCACCACCACATCGCAAACTTCCTGCAATCGCCCGTAGGCCTCCACGATACTCTTGCGAAGTGCCTCGGGGTTCCGGTCAAAGAGATAGGCCTCGACAAATCCGCGGGGCACCGTGACCGGACTCATGTCGGCCAGATTACCCGGAACATTCATGGTCTGTTTCAGAAGTGCGGCGTCCTTGTCTATCTTGACGCCATCCCGCACGACATACTGCTGCCCCACGGGCTTCATGAAGCCCACCTTGTATCCGTGGCTCATCAGCAGGCCGATCAGGCTGATGGACGTGGTGGTTTTTCCCACGTCCTGCCCCGTGGCCACTACGAATATACCGCTCACCCGCATCTCCTTCCGCCTGTTATCCGCGCTATAAGTGCAACAATGTTCACTAAATGACGGGGGAAAGTCAAGAGGCCCTTGCGGAACGGAAGATCTTTTTTCGTGTCAACTGTATGGGGGAGTCCGTGAATGGGACCGGCTTACCCGGCCATTTCACCAGCCTCCTGTTGCGCACGCCTATCCCGGAACTCCCGGTGACGAGACAATACGCGCCGGCCCCGGCGAACACACACGGCATTGGAAGGGGCGATGGCCCCCCGGGACGTGCGCTACGTCCGCTTTACCCGGGGGCCGTCAGGGGTGTCTTCGATTATCCAGCCCTCGGCGAGAAGTTCGTCCCGCAGGGCGTCGGCCCTGGCGAAGTCCTTGTCACGCCGGGCCTGTTGACGGGCCATGACGCGGTCGATCACGTCTTGCGGTGCTTCCGCTTCCGTAGGGGGGGCGAAGACACCGGTCACCGAGTCGAGCTTGTCGAGGAGGGCGAGGGCGTTTTTCGCGCCATCGGCCCCGATGAGGCCGCCGTCGACACGCTTGTTCACGTCGCGGATGAAATCAAACACGGCCGCGAGACCGCCCGAGATGTTAAGGTCGTCGTCGAGGGCTTCGGTAAAGGCCGTCTCGCAGGCCTCGCAGGCTTCGGCCAGGTCGTCGCCCGGCCCCTTTACTTCGGCGAGACGCAGGCGGAAGTCGCGGATGCGCGAGAGGGATTGGTTGGCCGCGTCGATGGCGTCGAAGGCGAAGTTGTTGGGCTGGCGGTAATGGGTGGCGAGGAGCACCCACCGTATGGCGAGGGGGTCGATGCCTTTCTCCACCAGGTCGCGGAGGGTGTGGAAATTGCCGAGGGACTTGGACATCTTCTTGTTTTCCACGACGAGGTGGGCGCTGTGGAGCCAGTACTTGACGTAGGGTTTGCCCGTGGCGCACTCGGACTGGGCGATCTCGTTCTCGTGGTGGGGGAACATGTTGTCCACGCCGCCGCAATGGATGTCGAAGCTTGGGCCGAGGTATTTCATGGCCATGGCGGAACATTCGATGTGCCAGCCGGGACGGCCCTTGCCGAGTTCGGTCTCCCAGTAAACCTCGCCGTCCTCCTCGCTCCAGGCCTTCCAGAGGGCGAAGTCCCGCGCGTCCTCCGTCTCGTATTCATCACTGTCCACCCGGCCGCTGGCGCCTTCGGCGAGCTGCTCCAGGTCCATGTGGCTGAGCCTGCCGTAGCCGGGGAAGGACTTAAGGCGGAAATAGATACTGCCGTTGGCCTCGTAGGTATGGCCTTTTTCCCGGAGCGCCCGGATGATGGCCACCATGTCGTCGATGTGTTCGGTGGCGGCCGGGTAGTGATCGGCGGGGTCGATGCCGAGGGTTTCGCAATCCTCGAAAAAGGCCCTGGCGTAGCGCCCGGTAATGGCGGCCAGGGGCTGGCCCGTTTCCCGGCAGGTGCGGATAATTTTGTCCTCCACGTCGGTGAGGTTCATCACGTGGGTGACTTCATAGCCCCGGAAGCGGAGGTAGCGCTTGAGCAGATCCTCGAAGATATAGGTGCGGAAATTGCCGATGTGGGCGAAGTTGTAGATGGTGGGGCCGCAGGTATAGAGCCCGGCTTTTCCCGCCTCCAGGGGCTCAAACACTTCCTTGCGGCGGCTGAGACTGTTCTGAAAACGCAGGGCCATGATAAGAACTCCTTTGCGGGAATGATGGGGTTAGCCGAAGAGGGCGTCCACGAACTCGCGGGCGTTGAAGGGCGCCAGGTCATCCACGCCCTCCCCAATTCCAATAAGCTTTATGGGAATCCCCAGTTGCTTCTGAATGGCCACCACCATGCCCCCCTTCGCCGTGCCGTCGAGCTTGGTCAGGATAATGCCGGTCACGTTCAGGGCCTCGGTAAACTGGTGGGCCTGCTGAAGACCATTCTGCCCGGTGGTGGCGTCGAGCACAAGGAGCACCTCGTGGGGCGCGCCGGGAAGACGTTTCCCCACCACACGCTGGATCTTCTTCAATTCCTCCATGAGATTCACCTTGGTGTGGAGCCGGCCCGCCGTGTCGATGAGCACGTTGTCCACGCCCCGGGCCACGGCGGCGTCGGTGGTGTCGTAGGCCACCGAAGCCGGGTCCGCGCCGCTCTCGCGCTTGATGATATCCGCGCCGGTGCGATCGCTCCAAATGACGAGCTGCTCGGCGGCGGCCGCGCGGAAAGTGTCCGCGGCGCCCAGGAGGACGGTTTTGCCTTCGTCCCGGAGTTTGGCGGCCAACTTGCCGGCCGTGGTGGTTTTTCCCGAACCATTCACGCCGGCGATAAGGGTAATGTGCGGTCCTTCCGCCGTGGTGAGGTCCAAGACATGATCACCGGGTTCCAGGAGCGCGGCCAGTTCCTCTTTCAGCACGTTGTAGAGTTCATCGGCATTCTCCAGGCGCTTCTCCCGGGCTGTTTTCCGCATATGTTCCACGATTTCCATCGTGGTTTCCACGCCCACGTCGGCCTGTATCAGGATCTCTTCAAGATCTTCATACACGGCGGGGTTAATCTTTCCCCTGCCCGTGAAGACCTGCTTCACGTTTTCGACCAGGTTCGACCGGGTCTTTCCAAGTTGCTCTTTCAGGCGACCGAAGAAACTTCCACGTGCCATCGTCCGGGGGTCTCCATGGTGTGTACTATGGCTTGCGCATCTTGAACCACAGGGGGGCCGCGCGTGTATGGCGCACGGGCCGCCGAGGGTGAAAAAGCGGGGCCGGGTGTCTTTCGCCGTCTACCGCGCCACCGGGGCGGGCAGGGGAAACGCCACGCAATTGAGAATTCTTTCGGAGGTTTCGCTCTGGCCGAAACACATGAGCCCCCCCGCGGGCCGTGGCCCCGCGTTGCCCCGGGCCCGCACGTAATGCCGTCCCTGCTTCACCCCTACATCGTCGGGCTGGGCCAGGTAACGCCCATTTTGGGCCTTGGCGGTTCCACGCACCTCGAATCCAGCGTCAAGACGGGCCACGAATCCCACGCGCGATTCATGCGTGCGGGCCACCGCCACACCCACCGGTCCCGATACCGGGTCAACGAGCAGATAGAACCCGTCCGGCGTGTTTCCCAGGGTCCCTTGCGGGGTGGGGACGGGAGCGCCTTCGGGGAATGCCGCGTCCAACTCCCTGCGCAACCCGTCGAAGAAGGGCGCGCCCGGCCCGTTCCAGTACCGTTCCGCCACGCCGCCTTCTGAACGCGAGGCCAGCCAGGTAAAGAAATTATCCGCGTTGAGGGCCACCAGGGGCAGAACCAGCACCATGACGGCGATGATGCCGCGGGCCACCCACCGCCACGCCGGGGTACGCTCCTGGCCCAGCAACAGGGCCTCCGCCTGCATACGCAACTGGCGCTGATCGCGAAGGTTATTGCCGCACGTACGGCAGATCAGCGTACCCTCGGGATTGGCCGTGCCACATTGCGCACAAACCGCGTCCGCGTCAAGGTGATGATGGGACGCGCTCTCCGAAGCCGCTGGTTCTTCCGTATTCATACGCTGCTACCTGCCTTCCGCCCTTGGATGATTTTCTCACACCCGCCCTGCGGCGATCAATCCGCCTTCCCCCCGGTCCCCATGCGTTTGCGGGCGAAAACGTAGGCGCCGGCGATGGCCAGGGACACGAAACCGAGGAAAATGAAGGCCATGGTGCGCGCCATGGGCTCCAACACGCGGGTGTCGATAAGAAAAACCCGCCCCATGGCCAAACCGAGTACGGCCAGGGCCGCGTAACGATACGTTCGCTCACGCACCCCGGCGGCCACGGCAAAAAAACCCACGGATGCCGTCGTCCAGGCAATAGTCAGGTAGAAAGCGGAGAGACTGGGAACACGTTCCAGCGCCACGACCAGCAGGCAAGTCACCAGTCCCACGAGAATGCCTTGAAGAAGGGGCCATTTACGATAGCGCCCGTATTGTCCCAACCGTTCAACGGCGATCCAGAACAGGATAAGGGCCGCGAAGCCCGCGCTTTGGGGGGTGACCTCGCCCGGCGAAGCATAGGCACTCCTGACGTGCAACAGGGTGATTGCCACGGCGGAGAGCAGGCCCGCCCCGGCCGCGGCGCGGACGCGGAACCCGGCGCCATGGGCCAGAAACACCGCGCTGATGATGATCCCCGGTACGACAGCCCATTCCCGGCCCGTGGCGTGGACCCAGTGGAGGGCCGTGACCCAGGCGGTCAGCAGCACGGCGCCGCCCGGGATGCCCCGCATAGGAACTTTGCGCCACGCCAGGAAACGGTCCAACCCGAAGGCCGCGATCACGGGGAGCAGTGCCGCGGCGTGGTAGGGGTCCGTCAGGCTGAAGCAGGCACGGCCGTTCCACATCATGTCGAGCCAGTCGCGGCCATTCCACAGCAGCAGCGCCCAGAGGAGGATGGCCGTGCTGCCCAGTGCCATGGCGCGGGCGTGCAGGACCAGCATGAGGGCGGCCAGGCCCGCCGCCAGGGCCAGGAGGACAAACACATCGGTGTCCCCGGTGAAATAGGTCACCACCTGGAGACCACCCACCAATACCGGCACGGCATACAGGAAGTAAGGCGCAAAACGTAACCGTAACAGGGCAAGCCCCCGCCGCCCATCCGGGATTCGGTGTTCGGAGAACAGGGCCGTCACGGTCAGCAGGAAAATCCCCCCAAGCCCATACATGTTCGACTGTTGGTCAAGGAACATGGCTGAACCGGCCGCCATGGAAAGGAGGAAAGCGGCGGCAACGGGAAGGGCCATGGGACGGCTGCCGGTCAGCCAGGCATAGCCGCCGCAGGCCGCCGCCATAACGCCGAACCAGAAGAGATGTCGGTCCGTTCCGGTTTCGAGTTGGATGGTGCTTAGCAGGAGAACGGCAAGACCGGTGGCGTAGACATAGGGCAAGGGGGACCAGCCATGAAAACGCCCTTTCATGCGGGGCCACAGCCCGGCGCCGCCCAGGCGGTTGCGCCCCGCTTCGACGAGCAGCAGGAGCGGTACCCAGGTGGAAATCGTCCAGAAGGGGCTGTTCGGAACCGATGAATGCCACAAGTTGAAATGGGCCAGGAAACCCCCGCCGCTCAGGAGCATGGCGGCGTAGATGTAGCCCGGATTGCCCAGGACCATGGCCAAGGCCACCACCGCGAGCCCGGCAATACCCAAACCGGTCGAGAGATGGACCGGAGCGAGCAGGCGCGTGAGCCCCAGCATGAGCAGTCCCGTGGCACCCAGCGAATAGAGCAAGGGAAAGACGATCCGGCCCACCGGTTCGGACGCTTCGGCCTCGCCACGGACAAGTTCCAGGTGCCGGCCGAGTGTCTTAAACGCGCCGGACCGGGGCGTCCACGACGCCAGGCGCGTGCGCCAGTCCGTGCGGCGGTAGAGTTCCGAGACCGCCAGCAGCAGCGCGGTGGTCACCGTCAGCGAAACAGCGGCGGCCAGGTAGCCCGCCGCGCCATAGGGCAGGCGGCCTTCTCCCGCGTCGGTGTAGAGACCGTGTGCAATGGTCAGCAGGAAGGCGCCCAGGGCCAGGATCCGCGAGGTCACGTGTCCCGTCCGGCGCGAAGTGTAGAGAAGCACGAGCGTTTCCAGCGCAAGCGAAAGAGTGAGGGTGTGGCCGTCGAAGAGGGCCGCGAGACCCAGGGCACAGACAGCGCTTGCCTTCGTGAGGTAGACGGGGTACAGGGCATCGCGGTCACGAAAGCGGTAGTAGCTCACGGAGAGGACAAGCAGGAAGGCGGCGAGGAGGAAGTACAGGACATGGGTGCGTTCGTCGGTGAAGGTGAATCCGCGCATGAGCCGCACGCCCAGCCAAAGGAACGCCGCCGTGTTGAAGCCTGTGTAGACCGTGCGCAGGCGGAGCGGAACCAACCCGCGAAGCCGGGGACCCGTCGCGGCGAATTCGCCGAGGGCGTAGGTGAGGAACAGCACGGCGAGGGTGCCCATGGCGAGAACAAAGGCCCCGGCCGAATCCGATCCCGGGCTGCGGGCCAGCCAGATGGCAGTGTTGAGGTGGGTCCCCACAAGGCCCAGCAGGGCCACGGCATACCAGTGATTCCGAACGAGGAAATAGACGGTGACCAGGCTCAAGGCCACCAGGCCGATAATGCCGAAGGGGTGGGGCTCGTCGAGGGTCACGCTGGACAGGGCGATGGTGCCGTTCGCCAGGATCACCATGGCGAGGGCCATGAGATGGGCGTGGCGCCGTTGCGCGGCAAAGGCCCAGATGAGCACGAAGAACCCCATGAGCAGGAGGGAAAAGGATGGGGAATGGAATACTTGGGTGTAGGAAATATAGTGCGAGGCGAAAGACGCGAAATAGGCCAGCGTAAGGCCCCCCGTCGAAAGAAGCCGCCCAAAACCGTGTTCACGGCGCTCGAATTCCAGACCCGAGACCATCAGTACCAGGGCGGCGAGGAATCCCAGGCCCAGCCGGACGTGTGGGCGGTATTCCTCGGGGAAATGGTTGAAGGTCAACGTCATCAGAAAGACCACGCCCATGCTCAGAACCACCAGGCCAATACGGGGCAGCCACCAAGTGGCGAGGGCCATCTCCCAGTTCATGTCTTCTTCCGGTCCCAGGCGGCGCCAGCAGGCCCGGCACCACGCCATGAACTGTTCCCGTGGCGAGGGGCCCGTGAAGATCAATTCGTCCTTCAACTCGCGTGGACGCCTTTGGACAGCGCGCGGTGTTGCCGCCATGTCTACGGGAGAAGGCGACCCGGTCGCAGGCACCGGCGGGAGCGGAGGCGGGGGCGGGGTCTTTATCCCGGGGGTGTTCGGGATGGGGGGAGGCGAGGCCGTTTCCCGGCGTGTTTCTACGATGGCGATGCGCCGCGCCAGGTCGGCCACGCTTTGGACCAGTTGATCCAAGTCCCGCCGCAGCGCCTTGAGTTCTTCCCGTTGTTCGTCCATGGGTATCATCTCCCCACGTTGGACGGTGCCTGTAGCCCGTCTTGGCCGTTTACAACGTACTCTACCAAAAGTATACCCCGATTTTGTTAGAAATACAACTGTTTGATATTAAATTGATAGCCTTGGGGTATCCGGGCGCCGAAAGGAAGATCATGATGGATGAAATACTCCACGACGGGAACCGACGGAGAAGCCTTTCCAGGCGCCCGTTCCGCGAAGCGCGGTAACCGGCCCGTTGAGGTTTATAACCGTGCCGAAGCGTTCTATGCGTCTGACTTTTGTTTGCGGAAACGGTCGAGGAGCACGGCGGCGACAATGACCATGCCCGTGATGAGGCGTTTGGCGGGCTCCTGCACCCCGGCCTGGGCCAGGCCGCTGCCGAGCACGGCGATAATGAGAACGCCGAGCACGGTACGCAACACGGAGCCGCGACCGCCCGTCAGGCTGGTGCCGCCAATGACCACGGCCGCGATGGCTTCGAGTTCAAAGCCCGTGCCCGCGTTGGGGTCGGCCGCGGAAAGACGGGCCGTGTGGACGATGGCGGCCAGGCCGGTGAGGGCGCCGCATAGGGCGAAGACGGCGAACTGAATCCGCCGGGTGGCGATACCGCAGAGGCGTCCGACCTCTTCGTTGTAGCCGGTGGCGGCGAGGTGCCTGCCGAAGCGTGTCCGGGTGAGGGTGACGTGGCCGGCGATCACCACGGCCAGGGCCACGGCGAAGGGCAGGGAAAAACCCAGGAGCGAGGTTTCCGCGATGCGCTCGATGCGGGCGCCGATGTATTGGGTTTGTGAATTGGTCACGAGGTACGCGCCGCCCCGCGCGGCTTCGAGCACGCCCAGGGTGACGATGAAAGAGGGCGTGCGCCAGCGTGCAACGAGGAAGCCGTTCACCGCGCCGCAGGCCAGGCCGGTGGCCAACGCGGCGAGCATGGCCGCGGCGAGGGGCATGCTCGTTTGGGTCATGCAGGCGCCGAGCACGGCGCTGCTCAGGGCGAGCACGGAACCCACCGACAGGTCGATGCCTCCGGCCACCAGGACGAAAGTCATGCCCACGCCCACGATGAGCAGGGTGGGAATCTGGTTCGCGATGGTGCGCAGGTTGACGAGGGTAAGGAAATGCTCCGTGGTAAAAGCAAAAAACAGCACTAGCGCCCCGAGAGCCAGCACCATCCCGAGTGGCCCCGCCGCCGCCCGCAGGATACGGCGTAAGAGCCCGTCGTTTTGAAGACTCGTGTCGGTCATGGCCTACTGGAGGTCCTTGGCGGTGATGAGGTCCACCGGGGTTTCCTGGTCCTCGGGCGATGTGCCTTTCTTGAGGATCTCCAAGGCATACTGTATGCCGAACACGGCGAGTTGGTCCCCGTGCTGGTCAACCGTGCATAAGACATGGCCGTCGCGAAGCAAGTCCCGTACCGCGGAGATGTTGTCGAAACCGACCGTTAAAACATCGTCACGCCCGGCGGCCCGCAACGCGGCCACGGCCCCCAGGACCATGCTGTCGTTGGCGCATAGGATAGCCTTCAGATCCGGGTGTTCGTTGATGATGCCCGAGGCCACCTGGTTGGCCTTGGCCATTTCCCAGTTGCCGCTTTGGGAGGCGACAATATCGAGCTTTGCGGCCTTCATGGCATCTTCGAAGCCCAAACGTCGTTGAATGGCGTTGAAAGCGCTGGGGATGCCGCCGATGATGGCCACTTTATCCCCCGCCTGGAGTTTCCCGGCCAGGTACTCCCCGGCCATGCGTGCGCCCGCCCGGTTGTCCGGCCCGACGAAAGGAATGTCGAGTCCGTCCCCGGCCAGCACGGCTTCATCCAGACGATTGTCGATGTTCACCACGGTAATGCCCGCGTTTTGGGCGCGCTTGAGCACCGAGATAAGCGCCTTGGAGTCGGCGGGAGCGATAACGATGGCGTCCACGCCCCGGGCAATCATCTGTTCCACGAGCGCCACCTGGCCGCTGATGTCTTCCTCGTTCTTGATGCCGTTGGTAATGAGGTCGAAGGTGTCCGCATGCTCGGCATGGTAGGCTTTCGCGCCCTCTTCCATGGTTTTGAAAAACTCATTGGCCAGTGATTTCATCACGAGCGCCACCCGGGGCCTTTGAGTCGAGGCGCCATCCGAGGGGGCCGGTTGACCACAGCCCGCGAACAACCAGGGCAACATCGCCGCCGTCACAAGAATACGCATCCACATTTTCACATCCTCCCGCAAGTGATTGACATCCGCCACGCTTATATTCGCACGCCGGCACGCCAGATTCCAGTTTCCTGTAACCGCTCCGGCCTGGCGCGACCGGCCGCATCCCCGTGAATGATGGCCCATTCTCGCGAAGGACATTTACAGGGCCAGCATGTTCGCGAAGACGCGCAACGCGCCGGGATGGAGGTCGCGCAATTGACGGTACCAGCCGAGGGCGGTGTAGAGGTAGACGCCCCGCCCGTACCGGGCAATAAGGCAACCGCCGGGCGGAATCTCCTCTCCGGGGTCCACGCAGGCGATAAGGGGCGTGAAGGCGGGATCCCATTGGTCGGGGAAATAGAGGCCCCGTTCCTGCCGCCAACCGTCCCAGTCGGCGGGCAGGATACGGTTGGGCGTGTTGAACAGGGCGTGGTCCGGTTCGAGCAGCGTGACCGGGGCATTCTCGCGGGTGACGCGGTTGTGGGAAAGACGGATGGGATAGGGTGCGAAGGCCGGCTTCCACTCGTATGTTTTCTGGTACATGACCATCACGGAACCACCCCGCGCCACGTAATCGAGCAGCGCCTGGTTGTTCGACACCAGGTCCGGGCGGTTCAGGTAGGCACGAATATCGATGATGATGGTGGTAAAGCGGTCGAGCAGCGCGGGGGTGAAATCCCCCGGGGCGATGAGGGCATGGGAAACACCCATCTTGGTCAACGTTTTGGCAAAGGTGTCGTCATAGCTCTGTACAATACCGACATGCCTGCCTTTCGGGATGGCGAGGTCCACCACGCGAATGGCGACGGCGGTCTTATAGCCGGTGTTCGCCGTCAGCGCCACGGAATAGACGCCGGATGCCAGGTCCGGCGGCGCTTCAAGTCGAAAAGAGACCTGCCGTTGCTCATCCCCGCGGGCAAAAGAGACGGTCTTTTTCGCGTCATCAGCGCGCCAACCCCTGGGCAGAACGAGGGAAAGGGTGCCGGTTCGGCCCGAGGGCGCGTAATTCGTGAGCAGCAGGCGCAATAGAACCATATGGTCGCCGGAACGCGTCATGAGCAGGGGCGCATCCCGCGGCGTAATCATCAGGGGGGGCGCCACGTCCACATGGGTGGCGGTGGAAATGGGCCGGAACGGTGGCGCGCCATCGTTTTTTTTCGGAAATGAACCCTTGGGCGCTTCGATCTTCGCGCTCAGGCGGAGATTCTTCCACCGGCTGACAGGCTGGTAGAGGTGGTCGGCGGCGGGCAAAGTGAGCGCTCCCGCCGAGACGGGAACGTTGAACTCAACGACGGCCACGCCGTCGTCGTCGAAAGGCACGCGACGCGCCGATTGCGCCGGTCCCATGCCGGGGGCATCCAGCGTAAAATCCGCGAACGCGAAATCACGGGCGCCAAAGTCGCGAAGCTCCCCCCGTACCTTGAGGTTTTGCGCTGATATCACGATCCGGTCGTCCGGGTACAAGGCCAGGCGCAACCCGTAAAGGCAGGCCATCAGCCGGGACCGGGCGTCCCGCGGGGCACTGCCGCCCGGCCAGGCCGTGGCGCGGACGCGCCGGGCAAAGTCCGGCTCACCACGATGGGCCGTCAGCGCGCGCCAGGCCGCCACGTCTTCTTCGGACCAGCCCCCGGGCAAAGCCAGTCCCGCGAAAAAGCCGGGGAAAAGCCCCGTCGCCGAAGCGGGCGGCACGGCTTCACCCTTCACCAGGTCATACCAGGTTTTCGGCCGCCCCGTAAGATAGCGGTCGATGAAAAACTGCATCCCCTGCGACTTATGCTTGCGAAGGGCTTCCGCGGCAATCTCCGCGTAGGTCTTGCCGCGTGCCGGTTCCAATTCGCTGATGTCGTTCTCCAGGCTTTGCGGCCCCGCTTTCCAGGCCCGAATAAAGAGTCGCGACGCTTGCCACGGCGCGCCCATGGTGGGAAAGGCCGACGGATCGGCAGCCGCGTCGAAGGCCTCGAGCACCGCCGCGCCAATAGCCTGGTGGTGACCGTGGTCTTTCATGCGCCCATGGTGGGTGATGATGACGTGGGGCCGCACACGTCGGATAATACCGACCACCCGGCGAAGAGCCTCGTTCTTTCCCCAAACAGCCTCCGTCTCCTCCCGCGTTTTTGAATAGCCGAATTCGGGGAGGTCGAGGAAGTGCAATCGGGCGCCCTCGACCGCCGCCGCCGCCATCATCTCGCGGGTGCGGATGACGCCCAGTTCCGCGTAGAGTTCCGGGCCCGACTCGTTTTGCCCGCCCTCGCCCCGCGTGGCGACCACCGCGTGGGTTTCCACGCCGTACTTCATGCGATAGTAGGCCAGCGTGGCCCCGTCCTCGTCGTCGGGGTGGGCCGCCACGCACAGCAGGCGGAAAGGATTGCCCACGTCCAACAGGGCCTGGTGCAGGGCCACGTCACCCAGTTCCTGGGTAAAGGCTTCGGCGGCAAGGAAGAAACAGGCGGCCAACAGGTGTTTAATTAGCGTTTTCATGGGCCTAAAGTATATCATGGGGCTTAGCGGCGGCGTTCAGACATGGCACGTGCCCATTTCCAGGCCGGCAAAAGGTTTCCGAAATCTTCAACCCGGTAGTATGCCTTCTGCGTTGCCGACAGGACCTATTGGAGCACCTGTTTCCATGTCAGAATTCTACCAATTCGTATACCGCGTCCGTGGTTTGCTCATGATTCCGCCCTGCGCGGTGCTTGTGTTCGTTAGATTGAGGGAGACGGAATGGGACACGGTGCTCTGGTCGGTGGGTTTGCTGATTTTCCTGGCGGGCGTGGGGCTTCGCGTGTGGGCGCAGATGCATCTTCACTACCGGCTTCATATTCACAAGAAACTGACCACTACGGGTCCCTATGCCCACGTGCGAAACCCCATCTATATCGCCAACACGGCCATGCTGATCGGCCTGACCGTCATATCGGAACTCCTCTGGTTTCTGCCGGTCATGTTGGCCTGGTGCGCCGTGGTGTACACCTTCGTTGTCCGGCGCGAGGAGGCGCACCTCCTGGAGAAGTATGGCCGGCCCTACGCGGATTTCCTGGCCTCCACGCCCCGATGGCTGCCGCGCCTTCACGGGCGGGATACCGGCCCGATCCGGGTGAGGCAGTTTCTGTGGGGCAGCGTGGTGGCCGAACTGCACTGTTTTCTCTGGCTGCTTCCGCTAATCCTGAAAGAGCTGTGGTTTTAACAGCGGCTCCCCCTTCCCATCGATCCCCGGAGGATTCTCCGTGAAACCAAGGATCCACATCCCCCTGCTGATCGCCCTGGGCGCCGTGCTGTTCATCATCAATTTAGGTGCTTACGACCTGTGGCCGCCCGATGAACCCCGCTTCGCCCAGGTCGCCCGGGAAATGGTCCAATCGGGCGATTACCTGGCCCCCCACATCAATGGCCACCCCTATACGGAAAAGCCCCCCTTGTTGTTCTGGGCCCAGGCCGCCCTGTCCATCCCTTTCGGTGACGTGACGGAGTGGCCCGCCCGGCTTCCTTCCGCCATCGCGGGGTTGATCACGGTGCTGCTCACCTACCTCCTGGCGCGGCGGCTTTACGGAACACGGGTGGCGTTTTGGGCGGGTTTGATACTGGTGACCACCCAACGCTTCTGGTGGCAAAGCCGCTTCGGTCAGATCGACATGCTCCTGACGGCCTGCCTCACGGGGGCGTTGCTGCTCTTTTGGCTTTGGCACACGGGACACCGCCCGGCGCTGCTCGTGGGGTTTTACCTGTGCGTGGCGGCCGGGGCCCTGGCCAAGGGGCCGCCCGCCGTGGTGTTTCCCCTGCTCATGGCGATAACCTTCTACTGGGGCCGCGGCGAGGAACGGCGGCGTCTTCACCTGGGGTGGGGACTGCTGCTGGTGGCGGTGGTGGTTTGTTTGTGGCTGGTTCCCGCGCGCTTTTCCATCGCATCGGAAACCTCGGCGGACGCGGGCGCCAACATGGCGTCGAACCTGTACCGTCAGACCGTGGGCCGTTTTTTCCTCGGCGTGGCCCATGCCAAGCCACCGTGGTTCTACATCGAAAAGCTTCCCCTGGACCTGCTGCCCTGGGGGCTGTTTCTACCCTGGGTGCTTCATTGGGTCTGGAAACGGCGCAGGGAGGGGCCTGAAATGCGCTTCCTGTTGAGCTGGATCCTTCCCGCACTGGTCTTTTTCTCGGCCTGTATCGGGAAACGGGCGATCTATCTCCTGCCCCTGTATCCGGCTTTCGCCATTCTTTTGTCCCGCGCCATACTTGATCTTATGGATGGAAAACACGCGCGTTGGCGCCGGTTGATCACGGGCCTGTGGGGCGCGGGTCTCCTCCTGGTGGCGGCCGCGCCCGCCGCGATCCGGTTCACGGATTACGAGGTGGAATGGAACCCTGCTCTCTATCTTTTTTTCCTGTGCGCATTGGTCTGCGGGCTCTACATGCTTTTCATGGCCTGGCGATCCGCCGGACGGGATCTCGCCCGGCAGATGGTGGTCCAGGTGGGTCTGCTGGCGGTCCTTTCCACGTTTGCCATTTTCCCGGCCCTGGATCAGCACAAGTCGTCCCGCGAGTTTTGTGAACCGCTCCGGGCGCTGTCGCTGGCCGGTACGGAGTATGATTTGTTCTCACTGGGATTCTCCCGAGAGGAGTATGTGTATTACTCGGATCACTTTCACGAAGCGGTCTTATGCGACATGCTCGATATGGAGAGCATGAAAGAGCTTGGTTTGATCCAGCAGGGGCGCCGGCAATCCGCCATGCAGCGCGCCATCCAAAAGGCCGTGAAGGCGGTGCCCGTGAAGGATGTTTCGGCCGTTTCCGACGCGGAGATACAGGCACTTCAGGCGGCGATCATGGAAAAACTGCGCGTCCCTGAAGGGCAGACCGACTATCATGAAGAATACGAGGCGGCGGTGCGTGAAATCCTTGACGGCCTGTTTGGACGGATGCGCGGCGATAAAGCCGCCCTGATCATGGCCCAGGAGGAGGATTGGCGGTGGGTGTTGGCCTTTCATCCGGATGCCCGGGAACTGCGCGTGGTGGAAGACCGTTTCGTCGGTCGGCGCCATGTCCTGTTGTTGGCTAACGAGCCTGCCGCCCGCGCGATGGAAAGCCCTGATGCCCCGGCGGCACGGTGACACGGGCCAAAACGCTTTTTCAGGATGAAACCGTGGTTGATTCTGCCATAAAACATGTTGAGCAAGGTTACCCCACGTGGATGCTTCCCCTCCTGGTGGCCCTGGTGCTCGCCTTTTTCATGCAGGGAAGCCGGGGTATCTACGAGAGCACGGAAGGGCGCTACAGCGAGTGCGCCCGCGAAATGGTGGCCTCCGGGAACCTGTTGGAGCCGGTGTTGAATGGAGCGCCTCACTGGACCAAGCCCCCCTTGACCTACTGGGCCATCGCGGGGGGCACACGGGTCTTCGGCAACACCCTCTGGGGCGCCCGGCTCTACCTCGCGCTGGCTTTTGTGCTTACCGTGGCCGCCGTACACCTGCTCGAAGGCTTCCTCTGGGGCGGGCGGCCCACGGGCTACGCCGCCCTTATCTACGCGGCCGCGCCCTACACCGTGATGAGCGCGAACATCGCCTCCACCGACACCCTGCTGACCCTCTGGGAAGTGGCGGCCATGGCTTTCTTCTGGGCCGCCTATCGAAGGGGGGGGCGAACCTTCGTTCTTCTCATGTGGACGGCCCTCGGGCTGGCTTTCGCGACCAAAGGACCCGTGGGCCTGTTCCCGCTCGTGGCCATCGTGCCGGCCAACCGCCTCCTGCGGAAGCGGAACCAGGGCTTCGTCCGCATCTGGGATCCCCTGGGGTTGATCCTCTTTGCCGTGATCGGTCTGTCCTGGTACGTCTATGTCGTGGCGCGGCACCCCAATCTGCTCCACGACTGGTTCATGGAGGAACTGGTGGGGCGCACCATGTTCGACGCCCACGCGCGCCTCAGCAGCAAACCCCACAAACTCCTGTCGGTTTACCTGCCCATCGTGCTCTTCGGCGCTGGTCCCTGGCTTCCCTTCGTGCTCTTTAAACAGCGGAAGCAACTCCGCCGTGGCCTGATCCAGCGCCTGATTGCCCACCGGGACGACGGCGCCGCCCATCTCTTCCTTCTGCTGGCCACGGTCGTGCCACTCCTCGTCTTTTCGGCCAGCACTTCCCGCCTGCCCCTGTATCTCCTGCCCATTTTCGCGCCCATGACGGTGGCCCTCGCCCGGGTGCTCGTATATCTCCGTGACCATGCCGCAATCCGGCACAAAACCCTGATCCGCGTGGCCCTGGTTACGGCGCTTCTCGTGGCCGGCGTGAAAGGCGGCGCGGCCCATCAAAGCTCCTGGAAAAACATGACCGAACTGGTCGAGGCCGTGAAGCGTGTTCCCCCGTTGGAAGGCGATCACCCCCTGCTGGCCCTCTTCCGTTCGCCCCTGAACGGCCTGTCCTTTCAACTCGGCCACGCTTTGCCCGTGCTCTACTTTGACGGATCTGGAGACCGGGAAGCATTGATGCGAAAGATAAAAGAAACGGGGGGGCTCGTTCCCCTCAGTCCCGTGGCAAATGGCCGCGCCCTTCCCACGGTGGAACGGGAAGGTCGCCTGTTTTTTGCCCTTCCCCGGGATACGGATGTCATCGTGCGCAAGAAAGACGCCCAAAATTTCGGTCCACTGCTGGGTGAAAACCGATGGCAAGTGGTCGCCGAGACCCGCCACTGGCAAGTCCTGCGCCTCAACGAGGCCTTCGATATCCCCGCCGGAGGCGCGCGATAGCCGCGAATGGTGTTTTGCAAGTGTCACCTGAAAAAAAAGTGCTTTTTTGGCGAGATTGCCACATGATCCTGTATGTTGCGGCTCATTGGGCCGCAGCCGGCGACCGTCCAGGACCGGCCACGGTCCATGGATAGCATGTAAAAAGATCCTCTATCTCGTGTAAATACCTCTACAGGGAGCGATGTATATGACCGAGAACGGCATTATTAAAACAACCTTGCCGGCCCGTCACCGGGGACCGGGCCTGGTGGACTTGCAGGTGAACGGTTTTGCCGGATACGACTTCAACGGCGACCCGGAAGACTGGTTGCCCGAAATGTGGCACGAGGTTCGGGATAGCCTGAGACACCGGGGCCTGGTGATGGCCCTGCCCACGTTCATCACCGACGCGCCGGAACGCTTGGTGGCGCGGGCGCAGCGTTACGCGGAACTAATCGAGGGAGACGAGAAACTGGCCCGTTTCTTTCCGCGGCTGCACATTGAAGGGCCGTTCATTTCGCCCGACACCGGCCCCCGGGGCGCCCACCCGATCCGGTACTGCGAGACGCCGGAAGCAGCGCCGGGGTTGATGCGGCGGATCTGGGACGGCTGCGGTGGACGTATCAGCCTCGTCACGCTGGCACCGGAACTCCCCGGTGCGCTGGCGTTGATTGAGTCGCTTACAGAGATGGGCGTTACCGTGGCCCTGGGACATACCAATGCCACAGCCGTGCAGATCGACGCGGCCGTGCGGGCGGGGGCCAGGATGTCCACCCATCTCGGCAACGGCTCCCATTCCATGCTGCCGCGCATGGACAACTACATCCAGGCACAACTGGCCGACGATCGTCTCCATGCCAGTTTTATCGCCGACGGCCACCATGTCCCCTTTTTCACGCTGAAGAACTTCCTCCGCGCCAAAACCGTGGCCCGATCAATACTCGCCTCGGACGCCATTTCCGCGGCGGGCCTCGGTCCCGGCCGCCACAAGCTGGGCGCCCTGGAGGTCGAGGTGGCGGCGGATCTGCGCACCTCCCTGGCCGGCCATGACGGCCTGGCCGGCGCCGCCACGCCGCTGGACCGGGCGTTGATCAACACGTGCCGCCACGGTGGCGTGACCTTTGAGGAGGCCTGGGCGATGGCCTCCACCCAACCGGCCGCCCTGGCCGGACTTCGTGAACCCGAAGAGGTGAGGGTGGAGATCACGGAGGAAGGATTCACCTGCGCGGAGACGGGCAGCACGTAAAACGGCTCATGATGGTCCCGCGAGGGTTCTCACCGGGAGACGCCAAGGTGGGGACAGGCAGTACCGGTTTTTCCATCACCCGATCAGCGGGGCACATCCATGGTGATGCCGTTTTCCGTGATGAGGATGGTGTCGCGGCCGGTTTCGGCTTCACGGGAGACGCTTAAAACGTTGTGGGGCGGGCGCGGGGTTGGGTGCTCCATGTACCGTGCCGCTGCGTCGGCATCGTCAAAGACCTCGATATTGATGTTGTCGTAAGCGTCGAACTGGTCGCGCAGTGTCCGGCCCAGTTCCTCGATGGCGGCCGATGGCGTTCCCGGGGGAATCACGATCACCATGCCTTTGAGCGCGGTGATACCCGGTCCCAGCGTTGCCGCGACCTCCGGTGTGCGGCCCCATTCTTTCACGACTTCGTAAGACGGCGGGCCGGCGGGTTCCGGCGAAACCGGCGCGGGAAGGGTCGGAAAAGGCGCGTGTTCACCCTCCGGCCGGGGCACCGCGGGAAACAGGGGAGCCGTCGCCGGTTGCGGTGAGCCCCGTTGCGCGTGCTCCAGGTCCCGCCGCAGGGCCGCGTTTTCCTGTTGCATGGAGGCGATCACGCCGCCGAGATATTCATCCATGGTCGCCCGAAGCGCGGCCATTTCCTGGCGAATGGAAGCCAATTCTTTCTTGACCAGGAGTAACTCGGCACTCTCCGCATACACCGGCGGTTTTCCACCGCCGGCGGCCTCGGTGGCAAAGGCCAACTCCGCGCCCACCCAGTCGAGCCAGTAGAGCGCCACGTGGGGATAGACGTTCTCCTCGCCATGGGCCGTGGGGACGGTCATGAGCAGGGCCAGCAGGGCGCCGGCAAGCGGGCGCATGCCCCATGGAGCTGCCGGCCTCATTGCGGAACCTTCACGGTCACCACGTTGGACGGCCCCGACCCCCGGATCTTGCCGTCCGGCGTGGGCCACACGGCGTAGACCCGGTAGCGAACCGTCGTTCCGGGGGTTACGGTGCGGTCCTCGAAGTCCGTGGCGGGGCTGTGTACGGGCATGAGATTACTGAAGTTATCGCATGTTTCGCCGACACACTTCTGGACGATGTGCGCGGCGGCGCCCACGGCGTGGTTCTCCCAACGCATGACCACCCGGTCGGAGGTCGCATCGACCAGGGCCAATCCCGTGGGGTCCTGCTCAGACGGTTCACCGGGCTTGGGTTGCGGGCCCCTTCCGCCCGGACCGCCCGGTCCCCGCTGCTGTCGCTGCCGGGCCAGGGCCGCCATGTCCATGGGCTCCGTCACCAGGCCTTCGTCGAGCTCTTTCCGCGCTTTCGCGTAGCGCAGTCGGACGTACTCCTTCATGGAGGGCACCACGTCCGCGTGAGACCGGTCCGAGGGCACCGTAATGCGTCCGGGCGGGAAGGGATCCTTTGCCAGGTCGTCTTTGATGAGCCCGTACAGCATATCGAGACGCTTTTCGAGGCGTTCCGGTCGGAAATAGGTTTCCAGCACCATCTTCGCCCGCTCGCGGTACCGCGCCAGCAGTTCCTCGTTTTTGCAGATGCGTTCCAGCAACGGCCGGGGAACCAGGGGCAGGGGATAGGCCGCGTTCCAGTCCTTCAGCACGTTGATATGACCGAAGGCGTCGGTCACGAAACCGACGTCGAGGTCCCAGGGGATGTACGACCATTTTCCGTCCGAGGGATCGTGGTACAGGTAGTAATTATGCGGTTGCCAGCCCGTGTACTGATCGAAGGCCCCGCTTAACAGCAGCACCGCCGTCATCCACAGGAAGTCGTCCAACTCAAAGGTTTTCTCCAACTTCGCCACGATGGCGTCGTCGGGCGTTTCGTTGATATCCCGCATCAACTGCGCCAGGTCGCGGAAGTTGGCGGTTTTCCGGTGCGTCTTGGCCTCAAAAGCGCGCGCATAGACGGACGGGTCGTCACCGGCCACGGAGAAGTCGGCGCCCGGCCCGCCGATGTTGACCTTGTAGAGCATCCCGCGGCCATCGTCGAAGTGATTTTTCACGAAGGCCTTGTCGATGCGTTCCACGTTCACGTAGATCCCCATGAACGCACCATTGAGATAAAGACGCGCGTAGTTGGCCCGAGAAACAGGCACGCCCAGGTCGCGCAGGATCTCCAGGATAAGGATCTCGCTGTAAAGCCCGCCGAACTGGATGCCGTTATCCAGCGCCACCCGTTCCAGCCCCAGGAAACGCTGGCGCTTAACGTACTCGCTGAACTTGATCAGGAAGCTGCGCTTGAACGGCTGGTTGGGCTGGCGCGAGCTGTTGCCCTTGTAACGGATGGCCACGTTCTTGAGGGTTATGCCGTTCCAGGAGAACGTGCCCGGCACATAGATTTCTTCCGGGAGCGCCGCTTTCTGGCGCGCCAAGTCTTTTGGGGCGATGGTGATACGAATGGTTTGCACCGTGTCCGGTGCATAAAAGGCCGCCGCCGCCAGATCACCTTTCGACCCCGCGCGCGGCTGGGCCATAACGGTTGCGGCGCTCAACACCGCCACCGCGCACAGGGAAATCCGGCCAATGTAGTGACACATGCAAAACATGGTTTAACCTCCGATTCGGGTCCGTGCCTGATGGTATTCTCTTCCGCCGCGGAACCGCAAACGCCTCCCTTATCCTTTTTGGCCCGCACCGTGCCAAAGGGTATAATGCGCGGCCATTCATCACCCCCGACCCGGATGCGGAAAGGATAGGTCATGCCAAACTTCGACACGGAATTCCAGATTGAGTTGCAGCAGGTCAAGAATCGTCTTGACGAGATTCGGGAAACGGTACACGAGGCGCGCAGGCCCATCGGGGGCGTCGAGTATTGCGTGACGGGAAAAGGGCTGGGGCCGGACCGGATGCCCAGGAAGGGGTGGAAACCCTTTGCCGTGGGCACGGAATGGGGCGGCTATGATCAAACCACCTGGTTCCGCATGAAGGCGACCATCCCCAAAGCGTTTAAGGGCCGGTGCGTGGTGGCCCTCCTTCGTGCCTCCGCGGGCTCCCATAGTGGAAGTTTTGACAGCCTGTCCGCCGTGGGCGAATCCTTGTGCTATGTAAACGGGAAACCCCGCCAGGGCCTGGATCTCAACCGCGACCGGGTGTTCCTGACGCAAAAGGCGAAGGGCGGGGAGTCCTTCGACATCGCCCTGGAGGCGGTCCCCAGCACCCGCTTCGACGCGCTGCACCTTTTCCGCTACGCCGATGTGGCCATCTTCCACCAGGCGGTGTGGGATTTCTACTGGGATTGCGCGGTGCCTTTGGCGGTCTACGAGGAATTGGATCGGAATTACGCGCCGGCCCGGCAACTCTTCGCCCTCATCCAGCGGGCCGTGCGGATGGTGGATCTCCAGCACAAGGGCGAGGCGGCGTACCACGATTCCATCGCCGCGGCGCAACGCTTCCTGCGCAAGGGTCTCAAGACTTTCGAGACCAGCTACGGCATGGGCAAGCTCATTCTCACGGGGCATTCCCACATCGACACGGCGTGGCTGTGGCCCCTGCGGGAAACGCGGCGCAAGTGCGGGCGCACCTTCAACACGGTGCTCGATCTCATGGACCGCTACCCGGAATTCCACTTCTCGTGCAGCCAGCCCGAGCTGTACATGTTCGTGAAAGAGCACTACCCGGAGACGTGGAAACGCATCAAGCGACGCGTGAAAGAAGGCCGGTGGGAACCGTGCGGCGCGGGCTGGGTCGAGCAGGACAGCAACGTGCCGTCGGGCGAATCCCTGGTGCGCCAGTTCCTTCATGGCAACCGTTTCTACCGCAGGGAGTTCGGCATGACCTCGCCCACGGCGTGGCTGCCCGACGCCTTCGGTTATCCCTGGTCGCTGCCGCAGATCATGAAGAAATGCCAAGTCGATTCCTTTGTCACCACGAAGATCTCCTGGAGCCTCTTCACCGGATTTCCCTACGGCATGTTCCAGTGGCAGGGCATCGACGGCACGCGGATCTTCGCGCTCATGCCGCCCCTCAACTACAACGGTAACCCCACGCCCCACGACTGCATCGAGCAGTGGAAGCAGTTCAAGCAGAAAGACCGGGTCGAGGAAATCCCCTTCTCCATCGGCTGGGGCGACGGCGGCGGCGGTCCCACGGCGGAAATGATCGAACAGGGGAAGCGCCTGAAGAACATCGTGGGCGTGCCCAAGTGCGAGTTTGGCCGCACCCAGGATTCCCTCGACCGGATGAAGACCCAGTGCGACATCACGAAACTGCCCGTCTATAACGATGAGTTGTACCTGGAGTTGCACCGTGCCTGCCAGACCACCCAGGCCCGCACCAAGCGCAACAACCGGAAGTCGGAAATTCTCCTCCACGACACGGAGTTCCTCTCCACCCTGGCCCTGCTCTCGGGAGGGAGCTACGACCAGGAGGCCCTGTGGAAGGCGTGGCGCGTGGTGCTCACCAGCCAGTTCCACGACATCCTGCCCGGCTCGTCCATCACCGAGGTCTACACGCAGGCCGACCAGGACTACGCCGCCCTGCAAACCGATCTGCGCGAGGTCCGGGGCGGCGCGTTGGCGCATCTCGCGAAGGGCATCGACACGCGGGGGACCGGCACGCCGGTGGTGATCTTCAACACCCTTTCGTGGATGCGGGAGGACGTGGCGCGGGTGCGCGTGAAGTTGCCCCGGGGGGCGTTCCATGTCACCGCGCCCGACGGCTCCGTGGCTCCCAGTCAGAAGATCGGTCCCGATGAGATCCTTTTTGAAACCCTTGTCCCCCCCCTGGGTTATTCGGTTTACCACGTGACACCCGGCAAGGCCGAAGCGGAGGGCGGCCTGCTCAAGGCCACGCCCAAGCTGCTTGAAAACGATTTCCTCCGCGTGCGCCTCGATGCCTTCGGTCGCTTCACCAGCGTGTATGACAAGGTTGAGCAACGGGAAGCCCTTGCCAGGGGCGCCCGGGGCAATGTACTGCAACTGTTCGACGACCGTCCCTTCGCCCACGACGCATGGGACATCGATCACAACTTCGCCGACGAGCGCACCTGGGAGCCGGGCAAGGCGGAATCCATCACGGTGGTCGAGGAAGGCCCCGTGCGGGCCGTGGTGCGCGTGGTGCGCAAGACCGAGCGCAGCACCATCACCCAGGACATCACCCTGTACGCCTGCCAGCCCCGCGTGGATGTGGTCACCCACGTGGATTGGCACGAGAAGCGCACCCTCCTGAAAGTGGCCTTTCCCGTCGAGGTCCTCAGTCCCCGCGCCACCTACCACATCCAGTATGGAACCATTGAACGGAGCACCCATGACAACGACGAACGCGACCGCGCCCGCTTCGAGGTGACGGGGCAACACTGGGCCGACCTCTCCGAGGGCGACTACGGCGTCAGCCTGCTCAACGACTGTAAATACGGTTACGACGTGAAGGGCAACGTGCTGCGTTTGTCCCTGCTTCGCGCCCCGGTCAATCCCGACCCCGAGGCGGACCAGGGCGAGCACGACATGACCTGGTCCCTGTACCCCCATGGCGGCGACTGGCGTTGCGGCACCGTGCAGCAGGGCTTTGAACTGAACGTGCCCCTGCTGGCCGTTGCCACGGAAGGCACACCCGGCGCGCGGCCCGCGGCGGATGCCTTCGCCACGGTGGACGCGGAGAATGTCATCCTGGACCACGTGAAGAAACACGAGGATTCCAACGCGGTGATCCTCCGCCTCTACGAGGCCTACGGCCAGCGTGGCGAGGTTACCCTCACCTTCGGCGAGACGCCCAAGTCGGTCATGGAATGCGACATGATGGAGGAAAACGACACGCCCGTAAAGGTGAAGGGCAACAGCGTGACCCTCTACTGCACGCCCTACGAGATACGAACCCTGAAGGTGGTGTTTTAGTCCCTTTCCTGTGAAGTTCTCTACAAAAAGACACCCAAACGTATTGGCCCCTCCCTGCCGCCATTCCCGCGACGGCGGGAATCCACCCCGCCCGTCATTCCCGCGCACGCGGGAATCCACGGGAAAACGAAAGGCCTTGCCCCCGCCTCATGGAGCCCCGCCTTCGCGGGGATGACGGGGGGACGTGGCGGTTGTCGTGATTCCCGGTTCCGGTTGAGCCGGGCCAGGGAACTTTTTCCGGGGTTTGGAGATGGAAACGTGACGGCGTGGCCGGTTTGTGCGAATACACCGTCGTGGCTTGCCGAAAGGGTGATTCACATGCGGGATGTGGTGCTGAAATGCTTTCGACTGGCCGTGATTGCGGCACTCGTCACGCCCTGTGCCGTGTCCGAAAGGGCGGCGGTGTTGAGGCCGCACCCCGATTATCCCCTTGTTTTCCAGGATCCCGCCGGCGCCCCACTGCTCTTGATCGGCAGCTATGGTTGGGGGATGTTTTCCAATGCCGGATTCGATTACGGGGCCATGCTCGACACCCTTCACGATGACGGCCTGAACTTCGCGCGGGTCTGGCTCTTCTGGGGAACGGAAACCCTTCCGAGTTACGATGAGAAAACCGGGATGCCCCTCAAGAGCATGGTGCCCTACTTGCGCCCCGGTCCCGGAACGGCCCACGATGGCGCGCCCAAGTACGATCTCAGCCGCTTCAACCCGCGCTTCTTTGAGCGTCTTCGAAAGATCTGCGCCGCGGCCGAACAGCGGGGCATTTACCTTCAGTTGTGTATTTTCGACGGTTGGATCCTGAAAACCGAGCGATGGAACGACCATGCCTATCACCGCTACAACAACGTGAATGGTGTGGATGGCGATCCGAACATGACAGGGCGCGGACAGGACAACGTCGTGGGCTATTGCAGCCTGGGGAATCCCGGGGTGATGGCGTACCAGCAGGCCCTGGTCCGTGAGATCGTGGACACAGTCAACGGATTCGGCCATGTCTTTTTTGAAATCGCCAACGAAAACATCAATCCCGAATGGGAAGCCGCTTTGAGTACGTATCTCCACGACTATGAACGTACCAGGCCCATACAACACCAGGTCATGCCGCTGGACATCCCCAACCACTGGGTGGTGCCCCAATCGTGGGATCCCTGGACCATGCACAACGGCATTCTTGCAAAACGGGTGTTGATGAAGCCGCTCATTTTCGACACGGACTGGAAAATCAGCACCGATGACGACGAGGTGCGGAGGTCCATGTGGGCTGCCGTGCTGACCGGGGCCCACTATGATTACCTCGACGCTTCCTTCCAGCCGGGCAGCGATCACCACGGGGATGCGCGGGGGACGGGTCGTGCAAAACTCCGGGGACAAATCGGTGACCTGGCGGCCTTCATGCGCCGGCTTCGGTTCTGGGAAATGGCGCCCCTGCCCGGCGCGTGCAAGGCGGGGAACGCCATCGTTTTCGCGTCGAAGCGGGAACTGGCCGCCTATTTTCCCCAAGGTGGAAAGGCGGTGATCGACCTCGCCATCATCAACGAGCCGCGGGAGGCCTTCGGACACGATCCGCGCACGGGCGCCTGGACGCGGCTCGCTTTCGACCCGGAGGCCCTGGAACAATCCTTTGCGGCGCCCGATGGGAAGGATTGGCTGCTCTACGTGCGCAATCACGGGGACACTTCACCTCCCGGCATTCCCACCGACGTTCGGGCCACGGCGGCGGGCGCCTTGTCCGTGCGCGTCACCTGGAGGCCGGCGGAGAAGGATGGTGGCGTGGGGTTCCGCGTGTTTCGCAACGGCCGGTACATTGGACGTTGCGCGGGACCGGGCTACCGGGATGCCGCGTGCGCGCCGGAGAATACCTATTCCTACGCGGTCACGGCCTATGACATTGGTGGAAACGAATCGGAGCGGTCCGCCCCATCTCCGCCCGTAACCACCCCGTCGCGGGCGGCCACCTGCCGCGTCCAACTGGGCGCCCCGAATAGATGCCAAAACCTGTACCCCGTGGCAAACCGGGATGGCGACACGAAAGCCGGCGCGGTGAACGGACAGGCCTGGCGCGAACCGGTGGACGAAACGGATAAGTATTTCGTAACCGTTCAGGCCACTTGAGCCAGGATTTCGGTGGACACGGGCAGTAGCGATGAAGCAGGACGACCGTGAAGACGCGCGACGCAGGCCCGTGTGATGTATTCCGTGACGTTGCGGTCGTGCTGTTTGCAGGTGGCG
>JAJRTN010000190.1 GCA_024278275.1 Candidatus Hydrogenedentota bacterium | reverse complement strand
TCGTCGTCACCATGGTCGTCGTCGCCATGGTCATCGTCGCCATGGTCGTCGTCGCCATGGTCGTCATCGCCATGGTCGTCGTCGCCATGGTCATCGTCGCCATGGTCGTCGTCGCCATGGTCGTCGTCGCCATGGTCGTCATCACCATGGTCGTCATCATCATCGTCATCACCGGAAATGTATGCGTCGCCTGTAACGAGATCGGTCTCAACGTACACGTTTCCGTGAACAAGAACCGCTCCCCGACCTTCGTAGAATATGGTCGCTTCGCCGTTGGCGTCACAATTGACTTCGTCGCCATGATCGTCATCGCCATGATCGTCATCGCCATGGTCGTCATCACCATGGTCGTCATCACCATGGTCGTCGTCACCATGATCATCGCAATGGTCGTCATCACCATGGTCGTCGCAATGGTCATCGTCACCATGGTCGTCATCACCATGGTCGTCATCACCATGGTCGTCGCAATGGTCGTCGTCACCATGGTCGTCGTCACCATGGTCGTCATCGCCATGGTCGTCATCGCCATGGTCGTCGTCCGAATCATCCTCGGCGTCAGCGGGCACGAAACTGAGGTTTCCCTGGATCTCGATTTGCCCGTTTATTTTCAGGGTGTTTGTCCGAGGGTCAAAATAGATGTAATCATCATCTTCTTCCCGGTTTTCTGGGTCGTCATCATCCGGCTTCGACGCATTGAAATAGAAAAATTCATCCGTCTTTATGGTCAGGTCCCCGACAAATTGCTCACCACTCAGTTCGTTGTCAAAATACTCCATATGGGTGTAGTTGACGCCGCTCTCAGGGTTCCCCAGGGTCTCGCCGGATTCCGGATCGATGTAATCGCCATCCAACAAGGGGAAAGACGCTTTATCACCCAGTTTGTACGTGCTGGCATGCCCATTATCACTGAATACGGTGGAAGGGATTCCCCGGTAGCCGTCATCTTCAATGGTGGTGCCTATCCATCCCCCCTCGACAAACACCGCATCCACCGAGGCCTTCCCCGATGCATCTTCCTCCTCCGTCTGCCCGATGGCCGAATCGCCCGAAAGGTCAACCATACCTTTTCTGACTTGCACACGCGCATTCAGCGTGGGTAGTTGTTCATCGTTCCAATCGCGTTTTTCCAGGGGCGGCACACGCTCCAGTAATGCCTCGGGCATGTCCGCGTAGTCATTGTGAACCGTAAACGCGCTTCCCCCAAAGGCGGTGCCCCCCTCGAGAAGATCGTCACCCAGGATATGCATGCTTCCGTAAACATCCGCATTGCCGATGACAACGCCTTCCGGGGAACCTTTACCGCCGAAAATCGCGTTGTTCCAGATGCCGATGTTAATCTTCCGCGCGATGACCTCAACCGTGCGACGGACGGGGCCATTCTTCGCCATGGCGTATACGGTCATGTAGCCCTCCTCTTCAGGGCCGTCAATCAACGCGTCGCCATTGTTGTCAAAACCGTCGTTTTCCCACTCCTGAACCACGGCGAGCGACTGTACATCCGGCATGGATGAGTTCACCAGGGGCGATACGCTCTCGCTGTCGAAAGACGGCAGGTTGGGTTCGCTTCCGGGGGCGGAGGGTTCCCAGTCTTCCGGTGCGACCCCGACGAAACCAATCCCATCATTCTCGAGATCGACCCAGCTCACCGCCAAAACCGATTCAAGGCCGGGAAGACATCGGTCAAAGAATTCCTGGTAATCTATCTGTCGGCTTTGCTGCACGACACTCATTGTTACCGCGGCCATGACAGCGAGCGCGACCATGGCGAGTATCAGCGCCGTTACCAGCGCCATCCCTTTATCATTTCCCGCGTTACTCATCGTCGTTATCATATGCCTAATTCCTCGGGTTCACGGTTTGCTCGATACTCGATATGATAATCCCGCCGGCAGACGAGGCTTGCCGTTCCGATTGAATGAGAACATGAATCCCTTCGGGCAAACGCTCAAAACGCAGACCGCAATCAAGCACACCGTTGCCATTTCGATCTTCACCATTATCGAGCCGGCCATTGCCATCCGCGTCCTCGTTCAGCACAAGATTGTTCGCGAACACGACCACGCGATCTTCTTCGACCATGACCAACTGCGTTTCGGAAACACCATCTTGGTTAATATCATCCACGTCCCGCATGATCGTGCGAACGGGACTTGTCTCAAGTCGCATTTGAACATCCAGGGGAATGCCGTTACCATCGGAATCCACGGGAACACGATACTGGAGCACGTCATTCGCCTCCCACGTTATGATGATCGAGTCCGCCGTGGCCTGCCGCACATCTCTCAGGAGCCGTAAAGCCGCCAACCGCACGTCGTCGTTGACCACAAGCTTGGCCTTCTCAAGATCGGCGGTCTTGTCCATCCCCATCATGAGCATGAACATCATCCCCATCACAACGCTCATAATGGCGACGGCAATCATTAACTCCAGCAACGATAATCCCTGTTTCGCGCTCATAGTCATCTGCCCACCATGGCCGAGACAGACCGGGAGTATTCCCGGTGCTGCTGGTCCTTCCATCGTACCGTAACCTCCACTTCCACGGGGTTGGGCAGGGTGTCCGCCAAATCCTCATCCGGTTCCTGCATCGGCAGGCTGAGTTTTTCCCCTTCCCCGTCAATCAGCGCGACCGTAACCGTCGCTTCCGCGCCAAGACCGGGCAACTCGGGAGGGACATAGTCAATGAGTTCGCTGAAGCTTGCCGACTGAAGCTCCTCAATCACAGACCCAATGTGTGACAGGGCGATGGTCCGCTGTTTACTGATTTCCTGTACCAGGTAAAACTGGAGCAGCGCCCCAAAAAGCATCACAACCAGGACGATAAGAACCGTTGAGGCAAACATTACCTCCAGAAGGGTGAGGCCGGCATCCCCCCGCCGAAAGCGCTTTCGGTTCGGCCTTTTCCAGATCATATATGCTCCCTCCATCGTCAACACCTTGATCACTGCGTCCACATGCCCCAGGGTAGTACGTCACATTCCACCGATGCACGCATTTCCGCCGGGAATCATATTCAAAACCATTCAACCCAACGTTTGAAGGACATGAGAGGCTTCTCCGGCCCACACCCGGCGCACGAAGCTTTTCGTTCCCTCCTTCAACTTGAAACCCGGCAATCCGTTAATACTGAAAAAGATATCTAAATATACATGGACTTCCGAGTTTTTGTCAAGCCCGACATCCAGCATGACTCAGCAATTTCGTGCTTTTAATTAAATGTTGTTACAGCATATAGCGCTTATATGATAAAACAATACAACATAATGGGGCTAAATCATCAATACTTCAATATCGACAATATACCAAATTAACGTGATATTCGGAGAATACGGGATATCAAAAAGTTGTTCTCCTGGTCTTCTCCTGCGTCAGGAATTTGTCACCCATACCCTCCGGAAGCGCGGAACCGTCCCTCCCGTGTCCTGCACCCGGGAGGCACCGAAACCAGAAGAAGCGGTGGGATCGCGGGGATGCCCGGCCGGTTTGCGAGGGATCCCCTGCGATTTCTCACCGTCCATTGCACAAGCTGTTACACCAGTGTGAATTCTTCGCGCCCTATATGCTATACAGGCGGTCCTGCTTTAAATCCTTTTTTTCGCGAATGGCACTGGGCGCGGACAGTTTTGGGAAGGGCATTGTATGGACACGACGGGAACGGGGGCGGATGGCGTACATGCCATGGTGCCACGTGATGCCATGTGTGAAGCGGCGCGGAAGCTGCGCGACACCTATGCCGTTACACCGGGCGCGCCTTTTTTTCGCCGTGAATTCGGGTTCTACTGCCTGGAGCGGTGGCGCGAGCAGGGCCTGCCCGCCGACGCCGACTTGGCGGAATGGTTCCGGTATGATCCGCCGGGGAACCACCAACTGGGTGAACTGGGGTGGTGCGAGGCCGCTTTCGTTCCGGCCTTTGAAACGAAGATCATCGAGGACCGGGGGGCACATGAGGTGGAGCAGGACCATGCAGGCCGTCATGTGCTTTACTTCAAAGGGCGGCGCAACGGTTTCATGCCAGAATACATCGACCACCCCGTGAAAGACTGGCAGACCTGGGAAGAAAACGTCAAGTGGCGTCTCGACCCGGCGGCGCCGGGCCGTTTCGACAGCCTGGAAACACGCATGATGACGGCCCGGACCCGGGCCGCCGAGGGGCTCATGATCTCCCAGGGCCTCATCGGCGGCTATATGTATCTGCGCAGCCTCATGGGGCCGGCCGAGCTGCTTTACATGGTATGTGAATCGCCAGACCTCATCCACGACTGCATGAAGACGTGGTTCGAGCTGGCCGACGCCGTGACGGCGCGCCACCAGCAGCACGTTACCTTTGACGAACTTTTTCTGGCCGAAGACATTTGCTACAACCATGGCGCGCTCATTTCCCCGGACATGATGCGCGCCTTTCTCTTCCCCTACTATGCGCAGCTCATCACCAATGTTAAATCGCGCCAAATCGACCCAAACCGCCATCTCTACCTCCACATCGACACAGACGGCGACGCCATCCCCGTGATTCCGCTTTACAGGGAGCTGGGCATGGATGTCATGAGCCCTTTCGAGGTGGCGGCGGGTTGCGACGTGGTCGAAGTGGGCCGTGTCCATCCCGGGCTTGCCGTCTTCGGCGGCATCGACAAACGGGTGCTGGCGACAACCAGGGCGGATATCGACCGCCACGTGGAGGCCATTCTCCCCGTCATGCGGGAACGGGGCGGCTATATCCCCACCTGCGACCATGGCGTTCCGGAAGAGGTTTCCCTGGAGAATTATTTGCACTACCGAAAGCGTTGCGTTGAACTGGGTGGCTGACCGGGCGACGGATGGATGTAACAGGAAGTCTGTTGACAAGGTAGTATAGGAAGAAGGCTTGAAAGATTGGACATCCGACATTTTATGATAAAATCCCTGATTATTGCTGCGCATTTTTAATTGTTTTTTACAGTCATATGTTATAATCCAAGTATGTGGTAAGCCCTTGGCTGGGGCGTTGAAATACAGACTTGGGGAACAGGAGATGACAATGGAGGACAAGTTGAGCAAGGCCAAGCGTCGCGCCATTGAGGAACACAAGTACTACCTCTCCCAGCGCTGTGGCCACGATGTGGGTTTCGAGGAGGCACGCAAAGACTGGGAAGCCCACTACGGTGCGTCGTGGGAACGGGAACGTCACGCCCGCATGCTGGAAATGCAGCGAGAGGAAATCAACCGGTATAAATGGATCGAATCCGAAAAGGCGCACCATGATTTGGGCCGGGAAGCCGTCTTGGAGTGGATCCGCACCAACGCGGCCGCCTGGCGCCGGTGGTATGAAGAAGAATACGAACGGGCCTGACAGCACCGCGTATGCTCATTGTCTTAACCCGGCATAGCCGAGACGACCAGGAATCGCTGCCGCCGTCCGGCCACGACCCACCGTCATCCCCACGAACGCGGGGCCCCATGATGGGGAGGAGAACCCGCCCCGAGGGGAACCACACCCGGCCAACAGACAGGCGGGAAGATATCCCTACCCCCATCCGCCTGAAGCCCGCGACACTGCGCTTTCGCAAAAGAATACATTGGCTATCGCGTAACGGCTCGTTTCTCGCTACGTCCTCGCCATGACGGATCAGGGGCCACCGGCAATTTGCCTGCCAGTGCCCCGTTTCTGTTCGGACTCCCCGGGATGGCGGATGGGGCTGTTCCTAGGACCGGATCCTCCCCCGACATGGGCCATCGGCACGGGCTCGGAACGTAACCGGGGTCAGTCCGTGGCGCAGGCGGTGTTCAGGGCCACGGTGACGCCCCGCTCACGAAGGTAGCGCACGTCGTCACAGATAGTGCGCTGGGTGAGGGGATTGCCGTTCAAGGTCAACGCGTCGCCATCCCCCAGGCCTTCGTTGTCCAACAAGGGATGAACGTTCTCAATGGCGTTATTGTCGAGGTAGAGGGCCTCCAGGTTCGTCATGCGCGAAAGGGGAAGGACATCGGTGATCGTGTTGCCGACCAGGTCGAGGAACGTCAGGCGGGTCAGGCCCAACAGGGGACTTATGTCGGCGATGCCGCAGTTGGAGCAATCGAGTTCTTCCATTTGAACCGACAATGCGAGTGGGGCCAGGGAATTCACCGGATTAAAGGACAAATCCAGACGGACCAGGTTCCCGAGTTGGGCAAGGGGCGTGGCGTCTTCCAGCGCATTGTCCCGGACATCCAACTGGCGCAGCGAGACCAAAGCCGTCGCCGGAGACAAGTCGGTAATGGCGTTACCGGACAGGTCCAGATCCGTCAACGCGGTCAGCGTGTCAAGACCGTCGAGGGTGTCGAGACGGTTCTGGGCCAGGGAGAGGGCGGTCAACACGGGGGCGTTCGTGAATGGCACGGGCTCCGAAATCACGTTGTAGGAAAGATCCACGCTTTCGAGGCGGGACAAACCGGCGATACCCGCCATGTTTTCCACCTGGTTACGGGAAACATCCAGGATACGAAGGCCGGAAACATTCCCAAGGACGTCCAGATCGGTCAGCAGGTTCCTGGAAAGGTTCAAGTCCTCCAGGGCCGCCATGCCGGAAAGATCCGGGAGTGCCTCCATCAGGTTGTCCGACAGGTCGAGAACAGCGAGACGGGCCAGGTTCCCGAGTGGGGCCATGTCGTCGATGCTGTTTTCCCGTAAATCAAGGTGTTGGAGATTCGTCGCGAATTCCATCCCAGCCAGGCTTTCGATACCTTCCCCGGGCGCGTCAAAAGCGATCAACCGCTCCATGTCGGTGCTCATAATGTCGCCGGAGAGCACCCCCAATTCAAGGCGAAGGAGCAATTCAAGCCGGGTGTCCTCCACCCGCACCACCACCGGCGTGCCCGGAGTGACGGGGCATCCCGCCAACACGATCACGGCCATGGATACCGTGAGGGCGGCACACCACCCCCGAAATGCGCCATGGGGCGAAAAATGTAAAGGCCCGTTTAGATCGGACCGGATCGTCGCTCTTTTCATCGGGCATCCCCTGAAGTGTGTGTTGGTCCCCATCCGCGGGAAACATCCAGCCTACTTGCTTGTGTTCATTATAACCGGTTTCACGCCCAGGTCAAAGGGTGCCGACAACCGGGGCCGGCGCATCCCGATCTTTTTTTCGGCATCTGAAAAAACATCTATCTTGTGGTGCTGACAGGGTACCGGCTTTTTCCATGCAAAACGGGCCGGCGACCTGTTTTCACATGTCACCGGCCCGCACGGGTTTACATGGTGGAGCTGAGGGGGATCGAACCCCTGACCTCTGCATTGCGAACGCAGCGCTCTCCCATCTGAGCTACAGCCCCTTAAGGGAACATAATGATAGCAGCCGCCCATGGGAAAAAGCAAATGTACGGCAAGATATGCCTGGTTATTCCCGGTTTGGGGCGTCGTCCAGGGCGGCCCATCGTTTAAGCGTTTCCAAGGTGTATTTGACTTGCGCGCCCTGCGGCATGATGAAGATGGGACCGATTCGTATGAGAGAATCCCGGAACCACCATAGCGAATCACGCGCTGAAACTGGTGGCACCGGCGGGATGATCCCGGAACTGAATTACACCCTTGGCAGTCGGTATTCGCCCCGACCGGGCCCGCCGATCATGCGGTTGGCGCCCGGGTCGTTAATGATTTCCTGCTTCCTCGGAGCCCACGCCAGGGAACGTTCGAGGCGGTAGGACAGGTTGGCCAGGATACACATGGTGGCCACGCGGTGACCGGCCCGAATGTTCATGAGCGGTGTCTCGCGGGTTTTGATGCATTCGAGCCAGTTCCGGTGGTTGGCTTTCAGGGCGTCCCCCCTTCCCGTGACTTCCACCCCGTGTTTCTGGGTGAGATAGTCGAGCACTTTCTGCTCGGCAATACAACCCCCGTCGCCGCCCTTGAGGACGACTTTGCCTTTGGTACCGATGAAAACGGCGCCAAAGTCGTAATCCACGGGCCGCGTGCCGCGCTGGTCCCAGACAATTTTCAGGTTGGGATTCTCGAACTCGTATTCAACGAGGAACTTCACGGGCGTGTCCCAAATGCCGGAGGGCGGGTGCTCACCGGTGGCGGTCACCCTGCGGGGCCCCGTCCCGTCGAGACCGAGACACCATGATACGACACTGAAGACATGGGCGCCGCGGTCGCGGATCTGCCCGCCCCCGAAATCCAGCATCCACCGGAAACTGAAACGGCAGTAATCCGGGTTGTAGGGTTTCCACAGGGCTGGTCCAAGCCAACGGTCCCAATCAAGGTAATCCGGAGCCGGGCCGAACTTCGTGGGGTCGCCCCCCACGGGATTGTCCACGTGCCAGCACTCGACCCGCTGTATTTCCCCGATAACGCCGTCCTGGATATACTCGCGTGTGGCGGCCGTGGCAGGGTGCTGGCGGCCCTGGGAACCGACCTGTACCACCCGATCATACTTCTTTGCCGCCGCCACCATGGCTTTCCCTTCTTCGATGGTCTTGCAGGCGGGCTTTTCGACATATACATCCTTTCCCGCCTGGCAGGCATGAACCATCATGAGGCCGTGCCAGTGGTCGGGGGCGGCAATGACCACGGCGTCAATGTCTTTGCGATCCAGAACCCGCCGATAGTCGGTACATGTATCCACTTCCCGCGGAAGCTGGCCCAGAATTTCTTTCAGGCGATGACGATCCACGTCACAAATGACCCCCACCTGGTCCAGGAAGTCACCCAAGTGATGCCGCCCCATGCCACCCACACCGATGTGACCGGTTACAATACGGTCGTTGGCGCCCGGCTTGCCGTGGGCCGCGAGGATTCCGCTGGATAGAATCATGGGCGCCACAGCGGCGGACTTGGCGAGGAAACTACGGCGTGAGAACGACTTTGACGGCATGGAACAATTCCTCTCGTGGGGTTGGCGCGGGAGCCGGTTTATCTGCGCTTGGACCGATAATTCAACATCTTTACGCATGTCACCTCCCGCTGTCAAACCCGCACCCGGCACCGCAGGCCGTTCCTTCTTCCCCGGGAGACGCCCCGGCATGAAGTGAAAAAACGCCCCGTACTCGATCCGAAAACAGGGGAAACGACGCCGCGTCCCTACCCCAGTCCTGCCGTGCTTCCCATCTGGTAACCGGCCAGATCAAGGGTGACAAAACGGTAGCCGGCCTTTCGGATGCCATCGACAACAGCCTGACGGACCCCGGAGGAAAGGAGCTTCTCGAAGTCTTCCGAATCCACTTCGATGCGGCAAATGTCGCCGTGGTGCCGGGCTCGGTATTGACGGAAACCGAGACCGCGCAGGATTTCCTCGGCTTGTTCCACCTGGCGCATGGCGGCGATGTCCACGCGGGTGCCCTTGGGAAAGCGCGAGGAGAGGCAGGCGAAAGAGGCCTTGTTCCAGGTGGGCAGACCACGGGCCTTGCTCAGGGCACGGATCTCCTCCTTGGTGAGGCCCGCCTCGGCGAGGGGCGCGACGACACGGTGCTCCCGCGCGGCCTTCGCACCAAGACGCGTGGGGTCGAGACGATCCTCGGCGATCTCGCCGTAAGCCATGACCCTGATGCCCTGTTACCGGGCGTAGCGGTCCATCTGGGTGAAAAGTTCGCCTTTGCAGACGTAGCAGCGTCCGCCGTCGTTTTTCAGAAAGTTTTCCTGTTCGAACTCGTGGGTTTCGACGCGAACGAAGTTCCAGCCCCGGGATTCGGCGAGCGCCCTGGCCTCCTTCAATTCGGAACGGGGGAGGCTCGGCGAATCCGCCAAAACCATGCGTGCCTTCGTGCCGAGGACCTCGTGGGCCACGTCGGCCAGGTAGGTGGAGTCCACACCACCCGAGTAGGCGATGGCGATGGCGTCGTAGCCACGAAGAAGCGCTTTAAGGGCGGTCTCTTTTGTCTGCATGGTGTCGGAAAGAACAGTATTCACAATCCTGTCTCCGGTGAATTAAACTGGGTGCAATCGGTCATGGGCGGGCACGGACGACCAGGACGGCGCGGCAACCAGGTGTAATCATGGTAACCGTTCACGGGCGTCTTTGCGGTGCATTTCGATGGACCATCTCTTAATGTGGCACAGCCGAGGGCGGCTGTGCCACATAAGAGCGCATTGGTGTTCTTATGGTAACGACACAACACCCTTGAAATAGGGGCGTTCCCCGTCGTGAACGGTTACTCATCGTGATACCCTTCCAAGAGGCAGCTTGCCACGGTCGCTCAGGCTCCCGCGCAATGATGGCCTTTCGTTTCCAGTCCGGCCGACGCCTGTATCTCGCCGACGACCACGTCGCCCACGATACTATCAAGCCGCACATCACGGGTCACGTTCCGCAGGCTATCCTTGGAACGAACGGCAACCCGGACATAATTCCCCGTATAGCCCGTCCACAGGCCACCCTCTTTCTGCTCGAAAAGCACGGGTTCGGTCCTGCCCAGCAGGGATTCCTGGAACCGGCGGGTCCTGCGGGCGCTGCAACGGCGCAGGCGGGCGCTTCGGACATTGGCGACCTTGGGGTCCACCTTGCCCGGCAGCCGGCACGATGCCGTGCCGTCCCGTTCGGAATACTTGAAGACGTGGGCGTAGAACAGGGGGCCCTCGGAGATGATACGGAGGGTGTCCTGGAAGTCCCGTTCCGTCTCGCCGGGGAAACCCACCAGCACATCGGCGCCGATGCCCACGCCGGGCACGCGATCAGCGGCCCGGTTTACAAAGTCCAGGTACTCCTCCCGCGTGTAGCGCCGTTTCATGGCGCGAAGGATGGTGTTTGAACCCGACTGCAAGGGGATATGCAGGTAGGGAGCGAGACCGTGACCGCGGTCGGCCATGCGCTCAAAGAGGGCTTCCGGGATGGTGGTCGGCTCAATGCTGCTGATACGAACCCTGACCCGATGATCCAGGGCGTTCAGTCCATCGACGATATCCACCACGCTCTTGCCCTCGAAGTCGTAGGCGCCGATATTCACGCCCGTGAGAACGATTTCCCGCGCGCCCCGCTCCACCAGGCTGCGCGCCTCGTCCAGGAGGTTACCCAAGGCGCGTGACCGGGCGCGGCCCCGCGCGAAAGGGATAAGGCAGAAACTGCACATGAAGTCGCAGCCATCCTGCACCTTGAGGTTGGCGCGTCGTGCGATGGCCGCACCCCCTTCGCAAAATCCTATCTCGAAGTCGCCGCGCGTCATCTTGTCGCGCACGATGACCGGCGTGGCGTTCTTTCCCTCGGCCACGTAATCCAGCACGTTAAGTTTTTCTTCATTGCCCACGATGAGATCAAGGCCCTCGATCTCAGCCAGGGCGGCATGGCCCGTCTGGGCGTAGCAACCGGTAACGGCGACATAGGCCCCGGGATTCTTGCGGATGAACTGGCGGATGAGCTTGCGGGATTTCGCGTCCGCCTCGCCGGTTACAGTACAAGTGTTGACGATGGCCAGGTCGGCCGGTTCGCTGAAGGGCACGATCCGGTAGCCCGCCGCGACGAGTTTCTCTTCGAGCAGCGTCGTTTCCGCCTGGTTCAGCCGGCAACCCAGCGTATGCAGGCAGGCCCGTTTGGGTGGTGGGGAATCCATGGCAACCCTATTCACCCGCCTCGCTGAGGATCCATCGAAGCAGCAGGCGCACGCCAAAGCCGGTGGCGTGGTCGGGATGGAGGTGAGGCACGTTCTTCCCGCCCCACGCGGTGCCCGCGATGTCAATATGCGCCCACGGCGCGTCGCCCGTGAAGTTTTTCAGGAAGGCCGCCGCCGTAATGGCCCCGGCCTCGCGGGGTCCCACATTGCTCAAGTCGGCGTGCTTTGTTTCCAGCAGTTTGTCGAAGTCGTCCCACAGGGGCAGTTGCCAAACCCGGTCGCCGCTTTCCTCGCCGGCCTGTATGAGGTCACCCGCCAGATCGATATCCGTGGCGAACAAACCCGCGGCGGCATGACCCAGCGCGACCACGCAGGCCCCCGTGAGCGTTGCGAGGTCCACCATGGCCTCCGGCTTATACTCACGAACCGCGTAGGCCATGGCATCCGCCAGGATGAGGCGTCCCTCGGCGTCCGTGTTTCGTATCTCGATACTCTTACCGTTGCAGGCGCGAACAATGTCGCCGGGCCGCGTGGCCGCGCCGCCGGGCATATTCTCCACGGCAGGCACTACGCACACCACGTTGATATCCGGCTGAAGCTCGGCCACGGCCATCATGGTGCAGAGCACAGCCGCCGCGCCGCACATGTCGAACTTCATTTCGTGCATGCCATCCGACGGTTTAATGCTGATCCCCCCGCTGTCGAAGGTGACGCCCTTGCCCACGATGGCCAGCGTGCGCGTGTCATCCCCCCCATCATAACGCAACAGGATCAGCTTGGGTGATTGTTGGCTGCCCCGGGCCACGGCGAGCAAGGCGCCCATGCCCAACGCCTCCATCTCCTTTGTGCCAAGCACGGTACACTCGCAATCCGATTCCCGGGCGATGCCCTCGGCAAGGGCCGCAAGCGCCGTGGGTGTCATCTCGTTGGCACCGGTGTTGGCCAGGTGGCGGGCGGCATTGGTAGAGGTGATGATGACCGAAGCATCATGCAGCTCATCCGCCAGGAATTCCACATCGGTTTCTTCCGGCGTGGCCACCGTAAGCCGTTGCACCATGACCGGCTCGGGGATGTCTTCGGGGGGCGTGCGGTAAACATCAAAAACGTACTGGCCGAGTTCGATGCCCTCCAGGAAAGCGGCCACGGGCAGGTCGGGGAAATGGGATATGTCCAGGTGAACATGGTCAATCCGGTTGGCCGAGAGCAGGGCACAAGCTTCCCCGGCCGCGCGGCGGAGCGTTTCCTCCGTAAAGCCGGCGCGCTTTCCCAGGCCCAGGACGAGAACGCCCTTGTAAACACCATTGGGACGAGGTAGGAAATAACACTGCCGCGCCCGGCCCGTAATCACGTCTTTATCGGCCAGGGCCTGCAGCGCCAGTTCATCCTCCTCCGAAAGAAGCTCGCTGTTCAGGGGGAAACCCTTTTCAAAAAGGGGCACCACCAGGCAGGATTCGTCCTCGGAAAACCGATGTTGTGTGTAAGGTGTAACTGCAATCTCCATGGCGCCTCTTTTCGTTTTTTTCGGGTCATTCGTGATCATTACCGAGACCAAAGGATAAGCGGGAAATCGTAAAGGTGAGTCCAGCGTGAAGATAATAACATTTCGGCGGCGATGGGCGGGCGGAGCCGACCCACGGTGCCATGTGCGTTACCCGGGATTCTCCGACATACCTTCCGACCACATTCGGTCCCGGTATTTCGTATATCCGGCAAAAACAGACGCAACATACAGGTGCCTGGGGCGGTCTTGCTGAAAATCATCTTTTCGCGATTGGCCGTGGAAGGCATCCCAATCAGAAGGTCCAAGTATTTCTGGAAATTTTGGGGCCGACTATTGTCCGTGCTGTCAGCCCCCGTGTCCGTGTCCAACGTGGTCCAACTCGTGCCGTCAAACTCAAAGAGCTTCGCCTCCCCCGGATAAAAGCGCAGGTCCACCCGCGTGTTGCCGTTGGCGCTGTTCTTCTGCCGCGCCATGACGCGCAG
>JAJRTN010000189.1 GCA_024278275.1 Candidatus Hydrogenedentota bacterium | reverse complement strand
GACCCTGGTTGTGGTGGCCTTTGCTGGCATGGTGGGTTTGATCCTCCTCTGTAGCCTGTGGACCGGATCCACCCCAAAAGACGAGGATAGTTTTCTGGCGTCGGTGCGGATGCAACGCGAGCGGGGGGAAGGGTCCAGAAGCGCCGAAGGCACCATCACCGCTCTTCCCGGCAAGATCGTCCTGGAGACCATGGAGGTCGACCTCGGGCTCGTCCCCAACGACCGCCACACCTTTAGGGATCTTAAGGTCTACAACAAGGGCGAGGGCCCTTTGAAAATCATTAGCATCACATCCTCCTGCCAGCTTTGCACCAGAGTGTCCCTGGCCAACGAGGACAAGATCATCCGTCCCGGCGGCGAGGTGGCCATCAAAATCCAATTCCTCCCCGAGGGCGTGCCGGGTTTCCATTCGCGGAAGATCGTGCGGATCCAATCGAGTGACCCGGTCAACACCGTGCTCGAAGTGCCTGTGAAGGCAACGATTGATCCGGAGTTCGGCGTCGAGCCCGAGGCCGTTGACTTCGGCGATGTGGAAAAGGGCTCGACGGTTGAACAGAAAGTGCGGGTGCGCCAACTCACCGGCGCGCCTTTCGAGATCACCGACGTGACCATGCCGGGGGACCGGAATTCATGTGAGGTCGACTGGCGGTTGCTTCCCGAGCAGGAATGGACTGAGACGGACCATTCCGAATATGAACTCACGGTTCGTCTCCTCCCCGACGTGAAACCGGATAAGTTTATTGACAGGATTAGAATTTTCACGACCTGCGCACGGCTCCCCTGGTTGGACGTCCAGGTCTCCGGGAACGTGGTTTCCTTTTACACGGTCAAACCGGAAATGCTGGCACTGCGGAAAGCCGCCAAGCCCGGAACAAAGGACGCACTGACGGCAGTTATAACGGCGGACAAGCCGATTCGCGTGTCTGGCATTGCGCTCGACAACGAGGACTTGTCCGTTGTAGCGAGACCAGGCGGCTCGCCCAATACCGTTCAGTTGGTGCTCAGCGTGCCCGAAACGGCGACGGCCGGGTTCAAGAAAGGCTTGCTGAGTTTCGATGTGACCTCAGGGGAGAAGACGGTCCGCCACACCATGAAGGTTTTCGCCTCGGTGCTGGAATAGGCCGTGGGCCTTCTCCCCGTTTCCCGCGGGCGAACCGGCAGTGTCGGAGCATCCAAGGGGCAGGCCGTTCGCCTCAACCAACAGAGGGGTGGTTTCCAGAGATGGCACTATTGCGGAAAAAACAGCGACCCGAAAAACCGCGACAACCCCAGAGCGGCCCCAATTCGGGAATGCGTGCCGTTGTCGGACAACGCGCCCACTGTCGAATCTGTGATGACTACCGGCAGTTCACGCGCTGCTGGCTTCGAGCCGGAATGGTGCGGCGGTGTACGTGCTGCGGGCTCGAGTTCGAGAACCCGGCCGCCCTCTATAAAATGCACCTGCCGGCGTGCCCCAAATGCGGCGAGTTCCTCGAACAGGCCGGCTTTGAATACGGCCTATGCGATGGGTGCGGTTCGAAGTACGAACTGATGCAAGGAACGAAACCGTCCCTTCTTCCCAACCACAAACAGCGGAAGGCCATGAACCAAGTCGGCCGCTCCCGGAGCAAGTAGTGGTGACGCGCACTGAGCAGGAAACCCGCGCCCGTCTTGAAGAACACGGTCAAGGGCACTTGCTGGCGTTCTGGGGCGATCTGGATGAAGCTGAGCGCGCTGCCCTGCTTGGCCAGGTCGAGACCATCGACTTCGCATTGATGAACCGGCTGACCGAGGAGTGGATTCACAATGAACCGCCCGCGGAACGGTTCACCCACATCGCGCCCGTCCCCGCCATCCCTCAGGCGGACCCGGCCCGCCCTGACGTGCGGGAAGCGCTGACGGCGGGTGAAGAGGCCCTCCGCGCGGGGCGGGTGGGGCTGCTTCTCGTGGCCGGCGGACAGGGCACCCGGTTGGGATTTGACGGCCCCAAAGGGGCTTATCCGATCGGACCCATCTCCCAAAAGTCCCTGTTTGAGTTTCATGCCGAGAAGATTCGGAACCTTCAACGCCGGTACGGCTGCACGCTGCCCTGGTACATCATGGTCAGCGAGGCCAACGAAGCCGCCACCCGGGCGTTTTTCCAGGAACACGGCTTCTTTGGATTGGGCGAGGAGAATGTAACCTTCTTCAAGCAGCGGATGGTTCCCTGCGTGGACGAGTCGGGCAAGTTCATGCTGGAAGCGCCCAGCCGCCTTGCGATGAACCCGAACGGCCACGGCGGCGCCATCCCGGCTGTCGTGGAAAACGGCATTGCTGAAGACGCCCGCAACCGCGGCATCGACACGCTGAGCTATTTTCAGGTGGACAACTGGGCCGTCAAAGTGGCCGACCCGGTTTACATCGGCTACCATGTTCAGCACAACGCTGAAATGTCGTCCAAGGTGCATCAAAAGAACGCGCCGCGCGAAGCCGTGGGCGTCCACTGCATTTGCGACGGCGAATACCGCACCATCGAATATTCTGAACTCGACATTTACCCGCAACTGCTTGAGACGGATGCGCAGGGGCATTTGCGGTACTTCGCCGGGAATCCCGCCATCCACATCCTTGCAGTCGGGTTCATCGAGCGCATGTACGCGAACTACGACACCTTCCCCTGGCACCGGGCCCACAAAAAAATCCCCTACCTGGACGGGTCAGGAAAACGCGTAAAGCCGGAGCAGCCCAACGGCTACAAGTTCGAGACCTTTATTTTCGACGCCCTGCGATTCGTCAACCACGGGCCGGTGGCGCTCGTGATCGGCAGAGCGGGGGAGTACACCCCCATCAAACAGTTCGACGGTTCCAACAGCGTACAGGCGGCCTGGACCGCTATGGGACGGTACTGGGCGGACTGGCTCGAAGCTGTGGGACGCGCCGTGCCGCGGGACGCCGAGGGGAACCCCGCAATTGCCATCGAGATCAGCCCCGAATTCGCCCTGACCAGGGAGGAATTCCTCGAAAAGGCCCCAAGCATGGAGCTGCCAGCAGAGGGAGACGTGGCAATCGGGCCGAACGGGGAAAGCTTGGCCTGAGGGCGTGGCTCTTCGCAGTCACGCTCAACCTCGTGTTTGTTTAATAACGCGAAAAACGCTCTGAAGTCTGGGTAAATGTCCATAATGCTGGCGGCGGAGCATCTCCACCGCGCTGATCCGTTCTTCAGGCGTTCGG